>DATFCF010001085.1:0-3504 GCA_035253445.1 Mycobacterium sp. | reverse complement strand
CTTGATGAGGTACACACCCGCAACCGTCCATCGGCACAAATCGATGTGGGCATTCCCGAGCGGTCACCGCGGGCCCGCGTGTCACAGAGCTGCACCGACAAATCGCCTGCAGCCGAGCACGTTTCAGATCGAACCCCACCGCTAGTCGACCATCTCGGCTACAGACGTGTCAATAGCGCGTTCCCTGGCCCGCCGCCACACCCCTCCCCCCACCTGCGGCGCAGACGCCTCCCACGGCAGTTACCCTTGCACTGGCTCCTTTATTGGATACAATGTTCTCGCCAATGCTTCGGCTGCACCCACCGAATCTCATTTCCAACCGACCACGCCGAACGGGTCGGAGAATGGAGCAAACGTTGCTGAGCATCAACCTCACCGACGAGGAACAGGACCTGAAGAAGCGGATCGTTCTCTCGGAACGGCACGGTCATGTACTGGTCATCACCATGAACCGTCCCGAGCGCCGCAATGCGCTGGGTCGCGTCATGCGCCAGGGTTTGCGGGACGCCTTCGATGAGTTCGAAGCAGACCCCGACCTGCGCTGCGCGGTACTAACTGGAACCGGCGCGGCGTTCTCTGCAGGTGGCGACCTCAAAGAGATGTCAGATTCTGCAATGCAAGTTCCTCCCAAGGACTCCGACATCATGATCAGCAGCAACGGATCGGTTTCGAAACCGGTCGTGGCCGCAGTCAATGGTGTAGCCCTTGCCGGCGGCTTCCGGCTGGTGCAGAACTGCGATCTCGCCGTGGCTGCCGACACCGCGCGATTCGGTATCACCGAGGTTCTGCGAGGTCGGGGCGCTCCGTGGGCGGCTCCGTTGATCAACATCGTGCCTCAGCGGATCATGGCGCAGCTGCTGCTCACTGGAGAGCCCATCGATGCGCATCGCGCTTACGAAGTCGGCCTGATCAACTCGGTGGTGAGCGTTGAGGACCTCTTGCCTGTCGCCATTGACCTCGCCCAGCGCATAGCGGCCGCCGCGCCGCTGAGTGTCCGAGCGGCTAAAACCCTGATCGGGCTGTGCACCGAGATCGGCGTCACGCAGGCCGAGCAGAGCGCCAACCTGGCGTACGAGAGTGTCTACACCAGCAACGACGCACAAGAAGGGCCACGCGCCTTTGCCGAGAAGCGCGACCCGGTCTGGACCGGAACATAGCCTTCTCCAGGTCAGCACCTCGCCGAGGCGACCCCACCAACATTCGCGTCAAGCCATCAACGATTCCGAAACAAAACGAGGTACTCATGGCCACCAAGCCCTACTTCTACCAGAAAGACCGGTTGGAGCTGCGCGACGCTGTACGCAAGCTGTGCAGCCAGTTCTCACTCGACTACTGGGAAGAGCACGATCGCACAGGTACTTTTCCCGACGAGTTCGCACAGGCTTTCGCCGACGCGGGCTTCAAGGGAATCATTATCCCCGAAGAATACGGCGGAGGCGGCGGAAAGATCGGTGATCTACTCGCCGTAATGGAGGAGGTAACTGCGAGCGGCGGAGGCAACAATGCCTCCAGCAGCATCCAGATCCCACTTCTCTGCGTCCCTTCGTTGCTGGCTTTCGGCACCGAGGAGCAGAAACGTGAGTTTCTGCCGAAGATCGCATCCGGCGAGCTGTTCGTCACGTTCGGCGTCACTGAGCCGGACGCCGGCACCGACACCACCCAGATCACGACCACCGCGACCCCGACGGACGGCGGTTGGCTGATCAATGGGACTAAGGTGTGGAACTCAGGCGCGCTCGTCGGCAACAAGGTAATGCTACTGGTCCGCACCTCGAAGACCGAGCCGGACGGCCGCAAGGGTGACGGCCTCACCCTGTTCCTTACCGATCTGCAGGTTCCAACGATCGCCATCAAAAAGATCCCGAAGATCGGGCGCAACGCAGTGGCATCTGCAGAGCTCTTCATTTCCGACCACTTCGTTCGCCCGGAGGAAGTCGTTGGGGAAGTGGGTAAGGGCTTTTATCACCTACTGCACAGTCTGAACGGGGAACGGCTGATCCTGAGCGCTGTTGCGCTCGGAATGGGCAGGTGGGCGGTCGAGAACGCGACCCGATACGCCAACGAGCGCGTCGTCTTCGGTCGCCCGATCGGCAAGAACCAAGCCGTGCAACACCCTCTCGCCCGTGGGCATCTGAATCTGTTAGCCGCATCGGAGGTGCTCAAGCGCGCCGCAGAAGAGTACGAGCTGAATGGCCCGGGGTCGATCGGCGGTCTCGCGAATGCCGCGAAGTACCTCGCCACCGAAGCCGCATTCGCTGCATCCGACGACGCCATGCAGGTGTTCGGCGGGTACTCCTTCGCCCGCGAATATCACATCGGACGGCACTGGATCGAGTCCCGATTGCAACGGATCGCACCGATCAACAACCAGATGATCTTGAACTATATCGCCGAGAGAGAGCTCGGTCTGCCACGCAGCTACTGAGAACCTGCTCTCTCGCGACGCGATCGCATGTGGAACCGCGCGGGCATGGCGAGAGTTCGGCTGTCGTGACATTTAGTAGTCGGGAGTATGAGCGTGAAACATATCAAACAGCGTCTCGAAGATCGCTTCAAGCCGGGCCGCACGCTACCTGTCGGAACCGCGTTGGCACCGTCCGGTACGAACCCCTCACCAGACTGTGCCGATCGCGAGATCGCCGACGGAACGCCGGAGCCGCTGAAACGTGCCCTCATCGAGCTACTCGGCTCAGACAAGGTACTCACCAATGTCTCCGACTTGGTGCGATACGCCTCCGACGCAAGCCCATATCGTTTCGTGCCACAGGCCGTAGTCATCCCGAAGACGACAGAGGACATCGCCGCGTTGTTCCGCTTTGCGCACGAGCACGGTCGGCACCTGGTCTTTCGAGCGGCTGGGACATCACTGAATGGTCAGGCGCAGGCGGAAGACATACTCGTTGACGTCAGGCGCCACTTCGTCGGAATCGACATGCTGCCCGACAACCGTCGAGTCCGGATCCAACCCGGGACGACAATCGCGGGCGCGAACGTGGCCCTGGCCAGGCACAAGCGTTCTATGGGGCCGGACCCCGCGAGCGCCGTGGCCTGCACGGTGGGCGGGGTCCTCGCCAACAACGCTTCGGGCATGACCGCCGGCACTACCCGCAATTCCTACTCTCTTCTCGAGTCGGTCACGCTGGTGCTCCCCTCGGGGACGGTGGTCGACACAGCTGATCCGGACGCAGATTCAGCCCTGCTCGGATCCGATCCCGAACTCTGTTCCCGGCTGATCTCGCTCAAGTCCGAAATCGAGTCTGACGCCCACCTGGTCGCACTCATCAGGTCGAAGTACGCCATCAAGAACACCAATGGGTACCGGCTCGACGCCTTCCTTGACGGCATGACGCCCGTGCAGATTCTTCGCGGTCTTGCCGTTGGCTCGCAGGGCACACTCGGCTTCATCGCAGAAACGGTATTCGATACGGTGGCGCTCCAACGTCACCGCTCGGCGGCTCTCGTCTTCTTCGCCGATCTGTACTCAGCCGCCGCAGCGGTTCCAGC
>DATFCF010001084.1:0-2187 GCA_035253445.1 Mycobacterium sp. | reverse complement strand
GGCGCGGCAACGGGTTTCACCGCGACGGCGACAGCGCCGGGCGCCGCGGGAATATCCCAGGTGAGCGCGGCGACCGGGTCGACGGCACCGGCACCCACGAGATTCGAGGGTGAGCGCGCGGCGCCGTTCGCGGTGGCGCTGATGCGACGGACCACTTCGTCGGCCCTCAGTTCGGGAAACTTGCTGCGCACCAACGCTGCAACTCCCGCTACGTACGCAGATGAGTAACTGGTGCCGCTGATCGGAAACAGCTCTTGCTGGTCGTTGGGCTGCCCATTGGCCAGTCCGCCGTCGGGTCCGTTGCTCAGCGAGACGATGTTCTCGCCAGGGGCGGCGATGCCAACCCACGGACCGGACATGGTGAAGGTCGACGGCGCTCCGGTGGGGGCCAGCGATCCGACGGACAGGACGTATGGCTGCCACCACGATGGAATCGATACCGCAGAGACGCCCGCCCAGTTGCGCGGATCGTCGGGCCGGGCGGGGTCGGACAACGGATTGGACTCACATGCCGACCCGGTCGTCATGCCGCCCTGGATGTTGCCTGCAGCGGCGACGATCACCGCATCTTTTTCTACGGCGGCGTATCTCAGCGCAGCGCCCAGCTCGGACTGGTCGAGGGTTTTGTTGGCAGGCAGGCAGGTGACGGCGGAGACGTTGATGACGCGGGCACCGAGATCGGCGGCGCGCACGATCGCCCGGGCCAGGCTCGTGACGTCGATGGACGCCCTTGCCAGCGCGGGGTCCTCCCCCGGGTTGCGCGGCGAGTATTTCGCCGAGGTCTGCCGGATGGAGATCAGCCGTGCGGCCGGTGCCACGCCGGAGAAGCCGTCGTTGCGCGGCTGGCCGGCGATCAGGCCCGCGACGAGCGTGCCGTGTCCATCGCAGTCGGTGAGTCCGTCGGTCGATTCGACGAAGTCGCCACCTCCTTCGACGTTGGGCAGCCGCGGCCCTGGCTTCACGCCGGTGTCGATGACGGCCACGGTCTGGCCTTCGCCGCGGCTGTGCCGCCACGCCTCGGAGAGGTTGAGGGACAGCTGGTTCGGATTGACGGCACCTGGATCGGTACCGGGCACCACTGCGGTGGCGACGCACTCGCCGCGTCGCGCCATCGGTTGTGGCGGACCGGGCGTACCGGGTGGCGGCACGGCCCGCGCATCCACCTCGGGTGGGGTGATCGCGCCCGCCGGTGGGCTGAGTAGCACCACCGCGAAAGCTGCTGTCGCAGCCGCAATTCCGCGTCGCATCACCTGTTGAGCACCCAGGCGAACAGGCCGACGAGGTATGCCATGACCGGGATCAGCGAGGCGTCGACGCCGGTCGCGACGAAACCGACCAGCCGCCGCATCGGCAGCGAATAGCTCTCCGGCGCGGCGATGCCCGGGTTCAGCGCGACGATGGCCCATACCGACACCAGCGCCGCGAGCACGATCAAGGCCAACCACGCCTCGTTGTACCGGCCGGTGGCAGCGAAAGTCACCAACAGCGCGATCGTCACAAGATAGGAGTGGGCCAGCAGCCACGCCTTGCACGACGAGGAGTCCCACACTCGGGCCCGCAGCGTCGCACCGACCGCGGCGGCCACGACCACGTACCAGGCCCACGGTGAGGCCCCGGACGGTCCGGCCAGCGCGACCGAACCGATCACCGCGAGAAGCACGCCGCCCGCGATGAATCCGGTCTGATGTGCGTCGCTGATGCGCACCCGGCGGGGTAGATCCTCGAGCACGCGCAGCGGCTGAGCAGACGGTGTCGGGTCACCGGGCGCGGGGATCACCGGCAGCGGGAACCGCGCAAGGGCCGCAGACAATTGCGCCGCCTGCACTGTCACCAACAGCGCCAGCAGGATCACGCCACAGCTGAGGCCGGCGAGCGGCAGCTCCCAGATCGCGGACGCCGCAGCGGTTAGCAGCACTCCGAACGCGGTGACGGCGATCGCGGTGAACACTGCAATGGCGCGCTCGCTGATGGTGATGCTGATAATCGACCACGCAGCCATGCCCGCGGCGCCGAGAAGCACTTTCGGTGCTACCGAGTCACCGGGCACCGCAAGCGCGAACGCCGCTGCGACGGGAACCAGGGCGGTCACGGCGAGCGCCGTTGCCAATTGCGGAAACCGGATGCGGGTGAGAAGCGCGCCCAAGACAGTGGCTGCGGCGAGGCCGCTGACCGTGTACAGGCCGAGCA
>DATFCF010001083.1:0-4369 GCA_035253445.1 Mycobacterium sp. | reverse complement strand
AGGCCTCGGTCACGATGCCGTGCTCGGCGTTGAGCGCCCGCAGCTCGGCCTGATTCAGCAGCGGGTGCAGCTCGATCTGGTTGATCGCCGGAGTGAAGAACGACAGGTCGATGATGTTCGACAGGTGCTCGGCGTGGAAGTTGGCCACGCCGATGGACTTGGCGTCGCCGTCCTCCATGCGCTTCATCAAGCCGCCCCAGCTGTCCACGTACTTACCGTGGTCGCCACCCGGCCAATGGATGAGATACAGATCGACATAGTCGAGGCCGAGCCGCTGCAGGCTGGCCTTGATGGCGTCCTGCGACGCCTGGAAGCCCTGGTCTTCGGTGGCCAGCTTGGTGGTGACGAACAGCTCGTCCCGCGGTATGCCCGACGACGCGATCGCGCGGCCGACGGCAGCCTCGTTGCCGTAGGCCGCCGCCGTGTCGATCAGCCGGTATCCGGCCTCCAGCGCCGCCGAGACGGCCTGCTCGGTCTCGGATTCCGACAGCTCGCCGACGCCGAGGCCGATCACCGGAATCGTGTTCCCGTCGTTGAGAGTGACGGTGGGAATCGCGGCCGCCTTGCCCTGAGGCTGGGTCATAGCACCTACCCTGTGAAGTTGAATGTTCGCGGATCGGGTCCCAGCCGTGTTCCATCGCCGAGCGAGGAAATGGACGCCATGTCCCGCTCGCTCAATTCGAAATCGAACACGTCGAAGTTGCTCACAATTCGTTCAGGGGTCACCGACTTGGGGATGACGATATTACCGAGTTGGATATGCCACCTAATCAGCGCCTGGGCAGGGCTTTTTCCGTGCGCCTCCGCGACGGCGGTGACAGCCGGGTTGGACAGCAGCGAACCCTGGCCAAGCGGACTCCATGCCTCTGTCGCGATTCCCAACTGAGCGTGGGTTTCTCGCAATTCCTGTTGCTGCAATAGGGGATGCAACTCGATCTGGTTGACCGCGGGCACGATCCCGGTGGCGTCCACCAGAACCCTCAAGTGCTCGGGCTCGAAGTTGCTGACCCCGATAGACCGGATACGACCCTGGTCGCGCAGGTGCGCGAAAGCCTTGAAGGTGCCGACGAACGCGTTCTTGGCAGGCAACGGCCAGTGAATGAGGTACAGGTCGAGGTAGTCGACACCAAGGCGGGCAACGCTGGCGTCGAACGCGGCGAGCGTGCTGTCGTAGCCCTGGTCCGCATTCCACAACTTCGTGACGAGGAACACGTCTTCGCGGGCCACGCCGGAATTCGCAGCTATTTTCAAGCCGCTGCCGACTTCGCGTTCGTTCTCGTACGCTGCGGCCGTATCGATATGCCGGTAGCCAGCATCCAGCGCGGTCGCCACCGCACGTTCAGTGGCGTCTGGCGGCGTCTGCCAAACGCCAAGTCCCACCTGGGGTATCGAATTACCGTCATTGAGCGTGATCGAAGGAGCTGCCATGTCTCAGAGTCTGCCAGCACAAGCGCCACCCGTCGGGCCACCAGCCGACGGCCCGGCGCCCCGCGGTCAAGGCCGCGGCAGGGATGCGATCGTCAACGCCGCGGCAGGGGTGACCTTACGGGCCCTCCCGCGCATCCCTGACGCCGTCAAACGCCTGCTGTTGGGCCGTCGTTCGGTCACTGTCGACGGCCACACCCTGGACACCACGCTGCAGCTGATGCTTGCGGGTCAGCGCGCTGCCGGAATGGACGGCATGGTGTCCAGCGACGACGTCGTCACCACGCGCTCCCAGTTGCGAACCCTGGCCGCGAGCTTTCAGCAGGACATCCCGGTGGCCAGAGTGACGAACCTCTCCATCCCCGGACCTGCCGGTTCCATCCCCGCGCGGCACTACGGCACAGCTGAACCGGACGCGCCTCTGCTGGTCTTCTACCACGGCGGTGGGTGGGTTATCGGCGATCTCGACACCCACGACAATGTGTGCCGGAAATTCTGCCGCGATGGCGGCGTCCACGTCCTCTCGGTCGGCTACCGGTTGGCGCCCGAGAACAAGGCGCCGGCTGCAGCCGACGACGCGTTCGCGGCGTACCGATGGGCGCTAGAGCACGCCGCCCAGTTTGGCGCCGATCCGCAACGGGTCGCAGTCGGCGGCGACAGCGCAGGTGGGAATCTCGCCGCGGTGGTGTCGCAGCTGGCGCGCAACGAGCATGTCAGACTGCCGGCCCTTCAGCTGCTGATCTACCCGCGCACCAACTTCGTCGGCGAGACGCGCTCCAACACGCTGTTCGCCGACGGCTACTTCCTGACCAAGCGAGATATTGACTGGTTCACCGACAAGTACCTCGACGGCGCGCAAGTCGACCGGTCCGACCCACGGGTGTCGCCGCTGCTCGCCGACGACCTCTCGGGTCTACCGCCAGCGCTGGTGCTGACTGCAGGCTTCGATCCGCTGCGTGACGAGGGCAACCAGTACGCCGAGGCCATGCGGGCCGCGGGTGTCACCGTCGACCTGCGCGAATTCGGCTCCCTGGTGCACGGCTTCGCCAACTTCTTTCCGCTCGGCGGCGGCGCCGCGGCCGCCACAACGGAGACAATCTCGGCGATGCGGGCCCATCTCAGCCGACGCTGAAAAGCCGCAAAACGCCGCCGGTACTCTTAACCCGTGGCGACGAACTCCAAGAAGACGGCGAAGTACGACCTGAAGGCAGCCGACCGCAAGCGAAACCTGGCGGTCCAGATCGGGCTGACGTCGATCGTGGTGATCTTCGCCGTCGTGTTGGTGCTCTACATCGTGATGTCCGCCGACGACAAGCCGACGGCGGGGGAAGCCAAGTCCATCCGGGTGACGTCGAGCAAGCTGGTCACCAAGGAGGGCGGCGAGCCGAAGGCTGTGCTGTCGATGTACGAGGACTTTCTGTGCCCGCACTGCGCCGCGTTCGAGAAGGAATTCGGGCCCACTGTGCGCAAGCTCATCGATACCGGGGCAGTTGCTGCCGACTACTACCTGGTCGCCATCCTGGACCGCCCGCAGAACCAGAACTACTCCTCGCGCGCGGGCGGGGCCGCCTACTGCGTGGCCGACGAATCGATTGAAGCCTTCCAGCGCTTCCACGACGGCCTTTTCCAGCAGCAACCGAGCGAGACCGCGGCCGTCTTCCCCGACAACTCACGCCTGATCGAGGCGGCGCGCCTGGCGGGTGCCGGCGGCACCACGCGCGAATGCATCGACAAGGGCACCTACGACGAGATGGTTGGCGGGATGGCTGAAGCCACCGGCATCCAGTCCACCCCGACAGTCCGGATCAACGGCGAGGACTACAAGTACACGACGCCCGACGCGCTGGTCGCCAAGATCAAGGAGATCGTCGGCGATGTGCCGGGCCTGGACGCGATGGCACCGGCACCCGCTCCTGCACCTGCACCTGCACCTGCACCTGCACCTGCACCTGCACCATGACCGTCACCGAGAGCAGCCCAGTCGAACCGACCGAAGCTACGGCGGACAAGCCGTCGGGCGTTTCGGTCGGCAGAGCCAGCGCGGTGTGGGTACTCATCGCGGGCGTGGTGGGGTTGGCCGCCGCGCTGACGCTGACGGTCGAGAAGATCGAGATTCTGATCAACCCCGACTACGTGCCGTCGTGCAGCATCAACCCCGTGCTGTCCTGCGGTTCGGTGATGGTGACCCCGCAGGCCTCGGCGTTCGGCTTCCCCAACCCGCTGATCGGCATCGTCTCGTTCGCCGTCGTGGTGGTGACCGGTGTGCTCGCCGTCGCGCAGGTGCGACTGCCCCGGTGGTACTGGGCTGGTCTTGCCACCGGCACCTTGCTCGGTACGGCGTTCGTGCACTGGCTGATCTTCCAGAGCCTCTACCGCATCGGCGCCCTGTGCCCGTATTGCATGGCGGTGTGGGCGGTCACCGTTCCGCTGCTGGTCGTGGTGGCGTCGATCGCGCTGCGGCCGCTGGGCTCGAACGCGGTCGCGCGAGTGCTTTACACCTGGCGCTGGTCGCTGGTCGCCCTGTGGTTCACCGGGGTGATCCTGCTGATCCTCGTGCGCTTCTGGAACTACTGGTCGACTCTTATCTAGTGATTTCCAAAGTCCTGGTCGCGAACCGCGGCGAGATCGCTATCCGCGCGTTCCGGGCGGCCTATGAGATGGGGATCGCGACTGTCGCGGTGTACCCATACGAAGACCGCAACTCGCTGCATCGGTTGAAGGCTGATGAGTCGTATCAGATCGGTGAGACGGGTCATCCGGTGCGAGCGTATCTGTCGGTCGACGAAATCATCCGCGTCGCGAGGGAAGCCGGCGCCGACGCCGTCTATCCGGGGTATGGCTTCTTGTCGGAGAACCCTGATCTGGCCGCGGCGTGTGCGGCGGCGGGTATCACGTTCATCGGGCCGGGCGCAGAAATTCTTGAGCTGGCGGGCAATAAGTCGCG
>DATFCF010001082.1:0-2332 GCA_035253445.1 Mycobacterium sp. | reverse complement strand
TCTTCAATAGGCGTCGGCCGTGGCGACACGATCGCGGTCATGATGACCAACCGGCCGGAGTTCTACCCAATCGACGTAGCCGCGCAGCATCTCGGTGCCGCGCCGTTCTCTGTGTACAACACGTCCGCACCCGAACAGATCGACTACTACCTGAACGACTCCGCTGCGAAAGTCGTTGTTGCCGAAGAGCAATTCGTGGCGAAGCTGCTCGCTGCGAAGGAGGGGACCAAGGTAGAGCACGTCGTGTGCATCGACGGAGTACCGGCGGGAACCATTGGTCTTGACGAGCTGACGGCATCAACGGAGGCTTCGTTCGATTTCGAAAGAGCCTGGCGCGCAGTACGGTCTGACGATCTCCTCACGCTGATATACACCTCTGGCACCACCGGCGACCCGAAGGGCGTGCAGGTGACACACGGCAACATGATCGCGATGGTCGACAGCGCCGAGAAACTTTGGGATTCGACGGCCAACGATCGCGTCATCTCGTTCCTGCCGTCGGCGCACATCGCGGACCGGTTGTCGTCGCTTTACCACCTGATGGTGGTCGGCAACCAGCTGACCACCGTCGCCGACCGAAACGACCTCGCCGCCGCGCTGGTCGACGTGCGCCCGACGATCTTCGGCGCCGTGCCGCAGGTTTGGCAGAAGCTCAAGTCCGGTGTCGAGGCGAGACTTTCCGAGGCGACAGGTGTCAAGGCCGTCCTGGCTCAATGGGCGCTCCACGTCGGACGTACCGCGTCCGATCGCGAGTTCGCCTGCAAAGGCATCGATCCGGTTTTGCGTGCGCAGCGCATCCTCGCCGACCGGCTGGTGCTGTCGAAGTTGCGCCACGCTGTCGGACTCGACAACCCGAAGCTCGCGATCTCGGCCGCCGCGCCGATCTCCGAAGAGGTGCTTCGGTTCTTCAACGGCGTCGGGATTCCACTCAGCGAAGCCTGGGGCATGTCAGAGCTGTCTGGCGTAGTGACGATGAGCCCGAAAGGCAAGGTCCGGCCGGGCACGGTCGGCGCACCCATGGACGGCGTCGAGGTCAGAATCGCCGAGGACGGCGAGGTTCTCGTCCGCGGCAAGATGGTGATGCGGGGCTACTTGAACAAACCCGAGAAAACAGCGGAGACAGTCGATCCCGATGGGTGGCTGCACACTGGCGATGTCGGCGAACTCGACGACCGGGGCTACCTGAAGATCGTCGACCGCAAGAAGGAACTCATCATCAACGCCGGCGGCAAGAACATGTCGCCGGCGACCATCGAGAGCTGGATCAAGGCGTTCTCGCCGCTGATCGGTCAAGCAGTCGCGATCGGTGACAACCGCAAGTACAACGTGGCGCTGATTTCGCTCGATCCCGATGCGGTCGCTACGTTCGCCGGGCGGCACGGTCTGCCCACCGACCCTGCCGACCTGGCGTCGAACACCGTGGTGCTCGACGCGGTCAGCGAGGCGATCGAACGGGCCAACGCCAAGCTGTCGCGCGTTGAGCAGATCAAGAAATTCACGATCGTCCCCGAGTACTGGGAGCCCGGCACCGAGGTCCTCACGGCGACGATGAAGCCGCGCCGAAAGCAGATCGACGATCGGTACTCGGAGACCATCGAGGAGATGTACGCGCGAGCAGACACTTCGAAGCAATGACTTCGAAGCGCTGCCGTTGTGGTGCATGGTTTTTCCCGAAAACTAGCACCTGACTCACCCCTGCTCGGGTGTCTTGATCCGCTGACCGATCCCCGACGGCGTCACATGCAGCCGCGCCTCGGCGGCATCGAATGACCCATACTCGATCACCGCGGCCGTAGGATCTCAAACTCCTTGGCGGATCCGGGCCCTCTCGCCGGACCTAACCAACGCGTAGGCCGTCGATGGTTTGGCGCAGCGAATCCTCGTACGCAGTGGGGCGGCGCCCGAACGTCTTCTGCGCCGCGGAGGAGTCGAGTACGAACGGCGCGGTGAACTGGTACTGGGTCTCACGAAGCTCGCGCACGGTCGGGTCGAAGACCCCGCCCGCCCAGAGGACCGGGTAAGGCATGCGTGCAATGCGCGCCGGACGCACGTTGGCCACGCGGGTGGCGTCGTTGCACAGCTGGCGGATCGACCTGGGCTCAACACTCGGCACATGCCAAGCGCGGCCCCACGCGCTCGCGTCACCTGCGACCGTGACCAGCAGCAGGGCGACGTCGAGCGGGTTGGTCCAGGTGTGTGGCGCGTCCAGGTCGGCCGGGACGAAAGCGCGCTTCCCGGCGAGCAGTCGGGGCAGGACGAGAAGCGTCCAGATCGTCGCCGCACCCCGACCGAGGTAGTCGCTACCGCGAACCTCGACCGTACGAATTCTGCC
>DATFCF010001081.1:0-2368 GCA_035253445.1 Mycobacterium sp. | reverse complement strand
CAGGAGAAAATTGTGTGCGGCCTCACCTGCCCAAGCAGCTGTCCCGGCCGAGAAGAGGATCGCCGCAATGGGCGCAACTGCGAACGACTTCCAATGCATGGCGGACATCTGTGTCCCTTCGTTCGATGCGCCGGCCTGGCGCACGGTATCGGAGCTTAGTCTAGGCGCATAAGTTCACTTTTTCGCAGGAAACGGAACGTTGTGCGTTGCGAAAAAGGCGTGGCCGCCCCTCGTAAGTGCCTCTGCCATGGCGCCGGCCGACAAACCGGACGCCGTTCGGGGTGAAACCTGGGAAACCGCGGCGCACATTCCTAAGCCTGTACCCGCAGCTGGAATCTTCGACGACCTGCCGACAGATAGCAGTCATAGGCGGTCCCTATTTCTAGAACGCGCGCATCGCGCCAACCGCCAGGGAGAGCCCGACATGGCAACACTTCAAGATTTCCCCCCGGCCCTCATCGATGAACACATGGCGTGGCACATGAACACGCCCGGCACACCGGGCGGGCGTTCGCTGACCAACCGCGGTCTCGACTTCCTCAACTTCCATCACGCCTTCATGCAGAAGGTGTTTGCATGGTTCAACGCGAAGCCCGAGGAATACCGCTCGCAGTACGACTTGTCTCCATCATGGTTTTCGATTCCGACGGAGTTGAAGACCGACCCCGCGACCGGCTGGAACAACATCTACGCGGGCTATGAGCAGCGAATCGTGACGTTCTCACCACCGTTTCTCGGTGAGGACGACTTCGGGATGTTCGTCGAGAACGGTATCCACAACAATTACCTGCATGGCGCGTGCGCCGTGCACTACAACGACCCGAACATCGGAAGCCCGATGACGGCGCCGGTGATCAGCACGTGGTTCTACAAGATCCACGGGCTCGTGGATAACTGGCGCGCGGCCTACAAAGGCCATCTCGCGGCGGAGAATCTCAACCGGCGGTTCGCGGCGTCGGTGCGCGTGATCTTCGGTGTAGTGAACGATGGGCCGGGCGTCGTATGGACGCCGAACGGGCCGCACCCGGTCGATCCGTGGGGTCCACTGGTCGCCTCGGTGAGCCCTGAAATCAAGCAGGCAGTGATCGGGCTAGCGCTCAATCACTTGGCTGGCGGGATCTCGGATCAACGCATGCGGGAGAACGCCGAGCATCTTGGAATGAGCCTGCTCGATCGCAGCGTTCACGCCGAGCGCAGCCTTCAATCACATTGAGCAGACAAAGCGCATGACCTGCGCTGTCTGTAATCAAAGTGCCGATTCGGCTCGTCCCTGAGCCGAATCGGATGCCTGTTTCCTCGAGGTCAGGCGCCTCGCTCACCAGTGCCCGTGATCGTCCCCATCCCGGCGCTCGCCGGCAGGAAGAATTTCCCACGTGACGTTCTCGCCGTGCTGCCGCGTGTAGAACACGCGCCAGCCGCGCTCGAACGGCTGCGCCAGCTTCCAGCCGAGCAGTCCGTTGATAACCCCGATCGCCGTCGGAGGCATGGCTCCGAGTGCACTCGTCATCGCCCATGGCGAGACCCTCGCCCTGCGTCGTCGTTCCTCGAAACCCGGGCTCTGAAGTCTGTGTGGTCGTTGCTTTCTTTATAGTCTCGGTGCACTTTCGCTCCCAATCTTTATTCCTCCAACCATGGCGACGAGCATGGGGGTGGTGGGGCTATGTTCGCAGTGGCTGCCTTGGGCGCAGCGCTGGTGTTGCTTAGTGAATGGGCTGGAACTGGCTGCACACTGGCGTACCAGTGCGGCGATCCGGCAGCTCCTGGGCCTGGCCGCCCAAGACAGCCAGGCGCGTCCGAGGGGGCGAAACGGAGGAAGACGTTACGCCTCGAAGCGATCGTGGCGGGTGACCGCGTTCGCGCACGACCGGGAGAAAAGACCCCGGTGGACGGCCGGATCGTCGAAGGACTCTCGACGGTTGATGAGCCCATACCCACAGGTGGGCCCCGAGTGTTGCGGGATCTTCGTCGGCTTGGCGACAGGGGCGCGACGATCAGCAAGCTACCGCTGCGCCACTCGCCGAAGTCCCATACAAGTACGTAACGGCGTGCGAACATTTACACGATTACGCGGGATGGACTCGGCTCGGCGGAATCGTCACTTCGAATGTAGACCCGCGTCCGACCGTCGACCGTACGCTCACGGACAGCTCCAGCAGCGCGGCCAGCCGGCGCACGATTCCAAGACCCAGCCCGAATCCGTCGCGATACGTCCGTCGACCTTCGTCCAGACGACGGAAGTCTTCGAAGATCTTCGAGATCTCGTCGTTCGGGATTCCGATGCCGGTGTCGCTGACCGCGAGCCGCAGGCTCCCGTCATCCGGCGCCAAACACTGAACGTTGATTTCCCCGCGCAGTGTGTAGCGTATGG
>DATFCF010001080.1:0-3292 GCA_035253445.1 Mycobacterium sp. | reverse complement strand
TCAAAACGGGACGCCAGTTCGCGACCCCGGCCAACTCTCCGAGGGCCTCGACCTGAGCCGACCGGTCGGTCAGGCGCGGTTCGTTCGACGCGGCGACGGACACCGCGTCGGGGGTGACGGGCAAGACCGGCTCGCCGGAGTGGTCGGCCAACGACAGGGTGGAGACCTCGGCGCCGTATTCCCGGAAGGCTTGCAGGAATTCACCCGTTCCGGCGGGGCCGTGCATCAGGACGACGCTCATACTCCGACCGCCACTCGTGACATGACACCGAAGGTGGGCGCGATCTCCTCGACGTTGCCGTCCTCGCCGTCGATGAGCATGGCGGCCACGTGGGGTACCTGCGCGGCGGCCAGCATGATGACGTGTGCGAACGGGTAGCGCTGACTGCACGCCGCGCCGACGGCCCAGATGCGCTCGGCGGCATGCCCCTGCCGCTGCAATCGCAGATCCTTGGTGAGCCCGATGATCGTGGCGTCCCCGATCGCGCCGTCATGCACCAGGCGAATGACGTCGCCATCGTCGGTGACGAACCGCGGGAAGTGGAATCCGCTTGTCGACACCACGTAGTCGAACCGCTGCTCGGATCCGTCGTCCCAGACGACCGACCAGCCGTCGTCGTCGGCGTCGATGGACGCCAGGAACGACTCCTTGATCTCGGCACGTCCGTTGGTCAAGTTGGTCAGCAGGTTCTGCGCGGTGAGAACCGGCAGCGCGTTGACGTAGCGGGTGAGAAGAGGGTAGGCCAGCGGCATGAGTCGTGCCCGAGCCTCGGCCGGCCACGGCCCGACGAGCGAATTCAGTGTGAACAGGCCCTCGTAGGTCAGGTCGCACCACCGGGTGTCCCCGCGAATCGCCTGCGCCAGTTCGGCTTCCAGCCGGCGAATCAAGTCCGGTTCGTCAGTGACGATCTGGTCTTCGATCGCGCGGCCTTCACCCGCGGCGCGCACCTCCTCGACCAGATACTGGCGCACCTTCTCGACGATCCCCGGATCGTCGGGATCGAGCGCCAGCCATCGCTCGCGGTCGAGCTTGGCCGAATCCGGCACGCTGCAGCGGTCACGAACCGCCGACAGGCGGCCGCTCGGCGACGTTGCGGTGACGGTGTTCCCGTTGCGGCAGAGCATCGTGATCGCGTCTTGAGCGCTCGACCGCAAGCCCAGCACCAGGACCCGCGAATCCGAGGGCAGGTCGCGCAGTCGTGCTGCGGGGTAGCTACCCCGGAGAAGGCGTGGGTGGCCCTCGAACCGCTGGACGATCGGCGCCAGTTTCGGAGTGTCCATGCCAACGCAGAGCACGACGTCGGTCGCGACCAGTTCGGTGCCGTCGGCCAGGATGACCGCATACCCGCTGGGGTCGACGCGAACGGCGTCGGCCCGTTGCTCGACGACGTTGACCACGGTGCCCTGACGCTCGGCTTCGGCGCGAAATTCGTGAAAGCGCTCTCGGCAATACTGTCCGAACAGGAAGCGGGGCAGCTGATCGTCTAGGCCGACCGGCCAGCCGCGGTCCACCAGGTAGTCGAGAAAGTCGCCGCGCACGGTGTCATCGAGGTACATGAAGCCGGTCGGTGTGTTGCACAACAACACCGGGTCGTTGGCGAAGATGTCGCCGTAGACGTTGCCGAGGCCCACCGGAATGGGGTCGACGATGGTGATCTCCGCGATCGGACCGCGCCGCACGAGCGCACCGAAGGCGGCGATTCCCGAGGGGCCACCGCCGACGATGACCACTCGATTGCTCTTGTCGCTATTTGGACTCACTGCTGCCCATCACCTCACGGCCGTGGTGGCGGAGATTCGACGCCGACGGGTCCGTAGCAAGCGCATCGCCCCGCGGAACACGACAGCCTCATCGCCGCCTGGATTCAGTTCACCGGATACCGCCGTACACGCGGCATTTAATATAGCGAACGATATATTGTGTCCACGTCGCATGTCAACGGCCTGACGGCGATCAGTTCTCGGTGCCCTCGGGCCGCGCCCGGTAGAGGTAGGAGCTGGTCATCCGCTGCACCACCTCGTCGCGCTGGTTCCGCACGCGCCGATCAAAGGTGACCACTCCTTTGCCACCCTTGCTGGCCGGGCGCGTTGCGGTCACTTCCTGCTCGAGATGAATCGTGTCGCCGTTCTTCACCGGCAGCAGCATCTGCCAATCGGTGATTCCCAGCAGCGCGATGAGGGTGCCCTCGTTGAGGCCCGACGCGTATCCGAGTCCTGCGGCGATCGCGTAGATCAGCGGTCCGTGGGCGATCGGCTCACCGAACGGTGAGGATGCGCAGTATTCCCAGTTGGTATGGACTTCGTTGAAGTCGCCTGACAGACAGGCGAAGTTGACGATGTCAGTGGTGGTGATCGTGCGCTTGCCGGTGGTGAACACATCGCCGACGGCGAAGTCGTCGAAGTACTTGCCTCGGGGCTGGGTGGTCATGCGCTCACTTCCTGGGTGGGTTTGGCGGTCTCGTCGGACGATTTGTCGACGAGTTCGAATTCGAACAGGTAGGTCGGTTCCGCCTCGCGGAAGCAGACCCGCACACGGGCGTCGGGACGAAGATCGTGCCAGTCGGCTCGGATCCGACTCAGGCAGCGCACTCCTTCGTCGAGGTCGACCAGGCCCAAAACGTAGGGTGCTTCGGCAGCGAACATCGAAGGCGCGGCACACACTTCGGTGAAACTGCGTAGCCACCCCTCACCCCCGAGCACGAGCCATCGCAGGTCTGCCGACCAGCAATTCGGGCAGACGGGCTTCGGTGGAAACGTGATGTGCTGGCAGGCCAGGCACTGAGTCGTCTGAAACACGCTGTCGCGCAGACTATTCCAAAACGTTGCGGTGAATTCGGTCACTCGCGGCGGGTAGGCCAGCTGTTCGGTGGTCACGGCGGAACCTCGTTTTCGGTCAGGGGGCGGTCAGGATGTGCATCATCGTGGCGTTGTAGTCGCCGAGTTCGGCCGTGACCGCACCGAGGCCGGCGCCTGCCACCTGCCGGTCACCCGCCTCGCCGCGGAGCTGCTGCACTGCTTCGTAGACGTTGTAGAGCGGGGTGACGTGTGGGGGATGTCCGCGGCTGGCCAGCCCCCCCGACGGGCAGATCGGCATCTGCCCGCCGATGCTGGTCTCGCCTGCGGCGGCTGCCTGGCCGCCGGTGCCCTTGGGGAACAACCCGAGGGATTCCGTCAGGATGAGTTCGACGATCGAGCAGGGCGCATAGACCTCGACGAAGTCGAGGTCAGACGGTTTGATGCCGGCTGCCGAGTACGCCTTTTCCGACGCAACGCGCGCGGACTCGAAGGTGGT
>DATFCF010001079.1:0-5478 GCA_035253445.1 Mycobacterium sp. | reverse complement strand
CGACACGATGTTCGCCCGCGGGCTCGTCGACGAAGTACGCGCCCTGCTCGCAAGGGGCCTGCGCGACGGCGTCACCGCTGCCCGCGCGCTCGGCTACGCGCAGGTGATCGCCGATCTCGACGGCGGCGGCGACGGTGCTGGCGCCCGCGAGCCGACGTTCATCGGCACTCGACGCTATGTGCGCAGGCAGCGGTCGTGGTTCCGTCGCGACCACCGCATCGTGTGGCTCGACGGCGCCGCGTCGAATAACGTCGACGAAACCCTGCGCGTGTGGCGCCACGTATCCTGAACTCGTGATATTCGCCAAGGGCCACGGCACGCAGAACGATTTCGTGCTGCTGCCGGACCCTGATGCCCGCCTGACGCTGACGCCGGCCGCGGTCGCCGCGCTGTGCGACCGCCGCCAGGGTTTGGGCGCCGACGGCGTGCTGAGGGTCACCACAGCCGCGGGCGCCCAGTCCGCCGGCGTGTTCGAACGGCTTCCCGAGGGTGTGGCGCCCGGCGATTGGTACATGGATTACCGCAACGCGGACGGATCGATCGCGCAGATGTGCGGCAACGGCGTCCGGGTCTTCGCGCACTACCTGCGGGCCAGCGGGCTGGAGAGCCGCGACGAATTCGTGGTGGGCTCCCTTGCGGGGCCGCGGCCGGTCGTGCTGCACCGCTGGGACGACACCACCGCCGATGTCACGGTCGAGATGGGCAAGTCGAATCAGCTGGGCACGGGTGAGGCGATCGTCGGCGGCCGGCCGTTCGCGGGTCTGGCCATCGATGTCGGCAATCCGCATTTGGCGTGCGTCGACCCTGACCTGACCCTCGACGAACTCGCGGCTCTCGACGTCGCTGCACCGGTTTCGTTCGATCGCGTGCAATTCCCCGACGGGGTCAATGTCGAAGTCCTGACCGCCCCGCACGGTGGCGCGGTGTCGATGCGGGTACACGAAAGAGGTGTCGGCGAAACCCGATCGTGTGGCACCGGAACCGTCGCCGCGGCGGTGGCGGCGCTGGCCTTCGGCGGTGCGCCCACCGGCACGCTGCGCGTGCGTATCCCCGGGGGCGAGGTCACCGTCACGGTCACCGACGCAACCAGCTACCTGCGCGGGCCGTCGGTGCTGGTGGCCCGCGGCGAGTTGTCGCAGGAATGGTGGCGCGTTGCGCATCGTTAAATCAGGTGCACGATCCTCTGCCGGCGTGCAAATCTGTTAGGGCCTATGACTTCTCCCAATTTCCCATTCGGCGGCACCCCCAGCGCGGGTGAGCTGGCTCTCGAAGACCGCACGGCGTTGCGCCGCGTGGCCGGTCTGTCGACCGAACTCGCCGATGTCTCCGAGGTCGAATACCGGCAGCTGCGGCTGGAACGCGTGGTGCTGGTCGGTGTGTGGACCGACGGCTCCGCCGCCGATGCCGACGCCAGCCTCGCCGAGCTCGCGGCGCTCGCCGAGACCGCCGGCTCCGAAGTGCTCGAGGGATTGATCCAGCGGCGAGACAAGCCGGATGCGTCGACCTACATCGGCTCAGGCAAGGCGCAGGAGCTGCGCGAGGTCGTGCTCGCCACCGGCGCCGACACCGTCATCTGCGACGGTGAGCTGAGCCCCGCTCAGCTGACCGCGCTGGAGAAGGCGGTCAAGGTCAAGGTCATCGACCGCACCGCGCTGATCCTCGACATCTTCGCCCAGCACGCCACCAGCAGGGAAGGCAAGGCGCAAGTCGCTTATGCCCAAATGGAATACATGCTGCCGAGGCTACGCGGCTGGGGCGAATCGATGTCGCGTCAAGCCGGCGGCCGGGCTGGCGGCAGTGGTGGCGGCGTGGGCCTGCGTGGTCCTGGTGAGACGAAGATCGAGACGGACCGCCGCCGCATCCGCGAGCGAATGTCCAAGCTGCGCCGCGAAATCAAGGACATGAAGAAGGTCCGCGACACCCAGCGTGGCCGTCGACTGGCCAGCGACGTGGCGTCGATCGCGATCGTCGGCTATACCAATGCGGGCAAGTCCAGTCTTCTCAACGCGTTGACGGGAGCCGGTGTACTCGTCGAGAACGCGTTGTTCGCCACGCTCGAACCCACCACGCGCCGCGGGGAATTCGAGGACGGCCGGCCGTTCGTGATGACCGACACCGTCGGGTTTGTTCGGCATCTGCCCACGCAGCTGGTGGAGGCGTTCCGCTCCACTCTGGAAGAGGTGGTCGACGCCGACCTACTGGTGCACGTGGTCGACGGCTCCGACGTCAACCCCTTGGCACAGATCAGCGCGGTGCGCCAGGTGGTCAACGAGGTGATCGCCGATCGCGATGGCCGGCCCGCTCCGGAGCTGTTGGTGGTCAACAAGGTCGACGCGGCAAGCGATCTGGCGATGGCACAGATGCGCCGCGCACTGCCCGACGCGGTGTTCGTCTCCGCGCATACGGGCGAGGGCCTGGATCGGCTGCAGCAGCGAATGGCCGAGTTGATCGCGCCGACGGACACCATTGTCGACGTGACGATCCCGTACGACCGCGGCGAACTTGTCAACCGGGTTCACGCCGACGGCCGCGTGGATGCCACCGAGCACACCGCCGACGGCACCAGAATCAAAGCGCGAGTATCCGTTTCGTTGGCTGCCAGCCTGCGTGAGTTCTCGACTTTCTCCAATACTTGAAGCGTGCGTTAAGTCCACACGCGCCGGATGTCATCCATCGGGTCGCCGCCCTCCGTGAGCCACGCGGACGGGTCGGTGGGCTCGGCAAGGTAATCGAGTAGTTCATCGATCGGCAGCGGTCGGCCGCAGAAATATCCCTGTGCAACCGTGCAACCGCAATTGACAAGGGTCCTTGCCGTTTCGGCATTCTCGACGCCTTCTGCCACCGCGGTCAGGCCCAGGGTCTCGGCGAGATCGATCACAGTGCGCACGATTTCGGCCGCGCGGGGATCCGCGGTGATCGGTTCGATGAAGGATCGGTCGAGCTTGACCTCGTCGATGGGTAGCTCGCGCAAGTAGGACAACGCCGAGTAACCCGTGCCGAAATCGTCGATGGCGATACCGACGCCCAATTCGTGTAGCTCGTGCAGGACGGTGAGCGCACGGCTGCGGTTGCTCAGCAGAAAGTCTTCGGTTATTTCGACGGCCACCAGACTCGGACTCAGGTCGCGGCGGGACAACGCCTCGGAGATCTGCAGCGGCAGATCGAGGTCTCCGAGGCTCGGCGGGAACAGATTTATCGCGACGGGCAGCGGGCCATGCCGTTCGCGCAACTGTACAGCGCCGTCGAGTGCCTCATCGAGGACCGCTGTCGTCATCGCGCGCATGAGTCCGTTCTGTTGCACGGCGGGAAGGAAGTGTTCCGGATCCATCAGTCCGTGCTCTGGATGATCCCAACGGACAAGCGCTTCGACGCCGACTACCGTGCCCGATCGCAGATCGACCTTGGGCTGATAGTGCAGGCACAGATCGCGATTCGCGACCGCAGTGCGCAGTTGATCGAGTAGCCGCATGCTCGCGCGCGTGGTTTCGAGCGCACCCTCACCTGCGGCTTCGGTGGCGTAGAACCGGTAGCCGACCCGCTGCTGCTTCGCGCGGTACATCGCGATGTCTGCATGGCGCAGCAACGTGCCGACGTCCTCGCCGTGGAAGGGGCTGATTGCGATGCCAATGCTGCCGGTGACCTGTACGCGGAGGCCTTCGAGCGGCACCGGTTTTTCTACGACGGCGAGCAACCTGCTTGCCGCTTCGGTCGCGCCGGCGTCGTCGGCGTCGGGCAGGAGTACGGCGAACTCGTCACCGCCGAGGCGGACAAGCAGATCTTCGTCGCGCAGGCTGGCGTTCAACCGGGCGGCGACAACGCGCAGCAATTCGTCTCCTGCGGCGTGGCCCAGAGAGTCGTTGACGTCTTTGAAGTTGTCGAGATCCAAGAGCAGCAGTGCCGGCGAAAGTCCGTGGTTCGGGGTGCGTAGCAGTAACCCTGCTCGGGTGTAGAAGCCGCGCCGGTTCGGCAGCCCGGTCAGATCGTCGGTCCGCGCCAGATGAGCATGCTCACCCGCAGGGCCCGACTCCCAGTACGCGGCCAAGATCCGGCACATCGACGCCAGTACGGTCGTGAGTGCGAGATACGTTGCAGCCTGGATGATTTCGACGTAGTCGTCAAGTATCAGAATGAACAGGCCCAAGCAGGTGCATAGGATTGGTACGGCCAAGGGCACCGCGCGCGGGACACTCTCGATCGAGGCCCGGCGATGCCGTCCCGGTGCCAACGCGGTGAGCGTGGCCGCAACGACGGACGCTGCGTCGACGAAACCGCCGTACCCGTAACTGTCGTCAACGATCTGAAGCAGATAGACCGAGTCGACGAGTGCGAACAGCGCCGACCCCAGAATGAGCCACCATAGTCCCGGCGGCGGGTGCCACCGGAACACCGCACATGCCGCGAGCATGGCGGCCAGCAACACGATGTCCAGAATTGGATAGGCGAGAGTCGTTGCCACTACGACGACACCCCCACCCAACTCTGACATCGCGGTGGGCAGCACCAACGCGGCCACGACCGACGCGGTTCCCAACCCCACCAGGAGTCCGTCCAGCCCGACGGTCAGCGGGAAATGCTCGATCCGGGCCCGCACGAGCAACCACAGCGCAAGGAAGACGCAGGGGTAGTACGCCAGCCACATCGCATCCGTCAGTGTCGGGAAGGGTTCTGGCACGATCGGCTGGATGAACCAGGACCAGTAGGTGTTCGCCAGTGCACTGAACGCCAGGGCCGCCGCCACAAGCTGCCAGGCGCGACGGTCGGGGTTCGACGGGCGGATCCGGACCAGGCACAGCAGCGCGGCAGCGCCGTAGGCGAAGTTCTGCAAGATCCCATCGATCCACCATGAGTAGTCGTGGTCGCGTTCGATCGCAGGCAACGTTGTGCAGAGGTACGCGACGATGACGATCAGCAGGGGAAATTGCAGCCGCGTGCGCCATCGTCCGCCCGCCCGGGCCGCTTTCGGGTCTGGTGGCACCGGCCGTACGAACGTGGGTCGCAACTCAGAGCCGGCAGACCCTCTCTGGCAAATCCCCACTCCGTCTCCCAAACGGCCAAATCCAGCTTTCCGAGCGCAAGCCGTGTCTGTACGAGCAGATCGTAACTGCGTTTTGGCGGTGAGAAACGCACCAATATGCCGCTGAAGCTCTGGAACCGAATCCGGCTAGCGAAGAATCACTGTGTGGGCGAGCGGCGGCGCTGGGAGGGCGATGGTGCTCACCGGACATAGGGAGGTGCCCGCACCCCACGACGCGGGCACCTCAGCTCGTGTGAGCTATTGCTCAGACTTCTGGCGTTCTTCGGCCGCTTTGGCCGCTGCGCGAGCGCTGTCTGCTTCGGCTTCCTTCTTGGCTGCGTTGCGCTGAGCTTCAGCCTTGTCCTGCTGGGCCTGGCCCTCTCGGTACAGATCATCGCGGCCTGCGACGGCACCGGCGACTTCCTTGGCTTTGCCCTTGACTCCCTCGACGACGCCCTTGACAG
>DATFCF010001078.1:0-2923 GCA_035253445.1 Mycobacterium sp. | reverse complement strand
GAGCGCGGCGCGCTTGGCCTTCCACGCGGCGTCGCGGTCGATGAGGTCGGCTCGCCGGGCGTGCGCCTGCGCCTCGGCGCGCGCCTTGCGGATGCGGCCTCTGCGACGGACGTAGGCGAATTCGGGTATCGCCTCCACCCGCAGGTACAGCGGGTTGACGAATCGGCGCGACGTGGGAAGGTACGGCGAGGGCTCCATCGGCGCCACCGGTGCGGCCGCGTGTAGCGGGTTGACCAGAACAAAGCCGGCGCCGTACTTGGCTGCCGACCACACCGCAAGGTCGGTGAGATCAGTCAAATCGCCTATGCCCCAAGATCTTTGCGAGCGCACGCTGTAGAGCTGGGTGGCCAGACCCCACGCCCGATTGGTGCCCAGCCTCGCGGGCAGTTCGAGCGACGCGGGGGAGACGATGACCAGGGTGCTGGTGTCGGACGAGCCGACCTGAAGGTGCAGCCGGTGATATCCGAGCGGCAGGTCGGCAGGCAATTCGAAGGTGGCCTCGCCGACCATCCGGCCATCGAGATCATAAGGGGCCCTATTGTTTTCGAGCTGGCGCAATCCGGTCCGCACGGAGCCGTCCTCCAGCCGGATCCACAGGCCCACCGGATCTCCGTGGGTGACGTGCACCCAGAACGACGAAGCGCTGCCGGCACGCCCGATGACGGCAGGGGGAAGCGGGCGCGTCCAGTAGGCGCGGTCGTGCGCGGCGAGAGCGGCCGTTCGGTCCTCCTCGGTGGCGGCCGACACGCCGAGGGCGTCGAGCACGGCGATCAGCGTGGACTCCGCGACCGCGGTATACCGCCCAGTCCAGTCTTGGTAATCGGTTGCGACGCCGTAACGGCGCGCCAGTTCTACCAACGACGAGGGCAGGTCAGTCATGCGGACAATCTTGCCGGTTTTCAGTCCACATCGCGGATCAACAAGTCGTCCCAGGTGTCTCGGCGCACCACCAGCCGTGCATCCCCGTTGCGTGCGAACACCACAGGAACACGGCGTGCGCCGTTGTACTGGTTGGACATCGTGTAGCAGTACGCCCCGGTGACCGACACCGCCAGCAGATCGCCGACGGCCGGGTCGCGCAACGGAACGCCGTCGCAAAGTTGATCGCCGGATTCGCAGTGCCTGCCCACGACGCTGACCATCTCGCCGCCGCCCACTCGGTTGGCGATCGTGGCCTCGAACCGCTGTCCGGTCAACGACACCTCGAGGTTGTCGCCCATGCCGCCGTCGACTGCGACGTGGGTGACGACACCGCGTTTGATGGTCGTGACGCGGTACACCGTGCACGCGCTGTTGGCGACCATGCTGCGGCCTGGCTCGACAATGATGCGGCTGCCCTCCGGCAGTAGCGCGCGGGCCTGCGTCACCATCGCCTCGGCGTAGTCGTCCAGGCTCGGCGGGTGTTCGCCGTAGGTGTAGCGCACCCCGAGGCCGCCGCCGAGGTCGTAGACCTCGAACGTGCCGAGTTGGGCGATCGGCGCCACCGCTGCCGCGAGCTGTTCGACGTTGAGCAGCTGCGAGCCGACGTGGGTGTGCACACCGTCAAGGCGCAACTTGGCGCTGCGTTCGATGCGCGCGATCGCCTCGCGGGCGTCCTCCGGCAGCAGCCCGAACTTCGATCCTGCGTGTCCCGTCGCCTGGGACGCATGCGTGGCGGCCTCGACGCCGGGGATGACTCGGACCAGGCATGGCTGCTGGTGACCGCGCGGCACGAGACGCTCCAGCCGGTCGATGTCGTCGAAGTTGTCGACGACGACAAGGCCGACACCGTTCGCGATGGCCAGCACGAGTTCCTCGTCGGACTTGGCGTTGCCGTGCAGGACGAGCTTGCCGGGGTCCGCGCCTGCCTTGAGCGCGGTGAGGATCTCGCCTCCGCCGGCGACATCGACATGCAAACCCTCTTCGACCATCACCCGCTGAACGGCGGTGCACGGGAACGACTTTGACGCGAATGCTACGTCGCAGCGCTGCCACCGGGTACGGAAGGCAGACAGATAGTCGCGTGCCCGCTGACGCAGGGCGTCCTCGGATACGACGATCGCCGGGGTGCCGAACTGCTGGGCCACGTTGTCGAGCCGGCAGCCGCCGACCATCAACGTGCCGTCGGCGTCGAGGCGGGTTCCTGGCGGGAACAGGCCGATCAACTCCTCGGTGGTCGCCTCGGTATGGATCGTCATGCGCCCAGCGTGCCACCGGTTCGTCGGGCGTGGACTCAGCTGCGAGAAAGTCCGCGAAATCCGTGCTAGCGTATGCGTCTGTAACGATCCTTACAGAAGGTGAATGTGACAGTTCCGCAGACCAAGAAGCAGCAGCAGGGCGAGCAGTCTCGGGTGCTGATCCTCGACGCCACCGAGCGTCTGATGGCCACGCGCGGCTATGCGGCCACGTCTATCAGCGATATCCGCAAGGCGTGCGGGCTGCCGCCCAGCTCGATCTACTGGCATTTCGGCTCCAAGGAAGGTGTTCTGGCAGCGGTCATGGAACGCGGCGCCGACCGCTTCTTCGCGGCGATCCCGACCGGGGGCACCGCCGAGCAGCAACTCGTGGTGACCGCGCGGCTTCAGGTCGAGCACCCGGACTTCCTGCGGCTGTTCTACATGCTGTCGCTGGAACGCAGCGACGATCCGGCGGTCGCCCAGGTGGTGCGACGGGTTCGCGATACGGCCATCGAGCGTTTCCGCGACGGCCTGAGCCAGCTGCTACCGGCCGGCACGCCGCCGAAGAAGGCCGACCGCGTCGTCGCCGAACTCACCGCGTTCGCCGTCGCGCTCTCCGACGG
Organism: Mycobacterium sp.; assembly: GCA_035253445.1. Lineage (GTDB taxonomy): Bacteria > Actinomycetota > Actinomycetes > Mycobacteriales > Mycobacteriaceae > Mycobacterium. The sequence goes on along the minus strand of DATFCF010001078.1, from coordinate 144 downwards.
CATCTTCTTCGCCGAACACCTCGAAACCGACGCGACCGATGTCGAACGCATGTACCGGCGGCTGTACCAGGCGGTCGCCGCGCTGGCCCCAATTCTTCTGGAGGAGAAGTGAATACGAAAACAGCCGTGATCACCGGTGCCAGC
>DATFCF010001077.1:0-16042 GCA_035253445.1 Mycobacterium sp. | reverse complement strand
GGTCAACCCGGTTATCCCGGAGGCGGTTACACAGGTGGCCGCGCAAGTAGTCGGCAACGACGCCGCGATCGCGTGGGGCGGAGCGGCCGGCGCCTTTGAACTCAACGTGTACATCCCGATGATGGCCCGCAACCTGCTCGAGTCGTTCAAGATCTTGACCAACGCCTCGAAGCTGTTCGCCGACCGGTGCATCGACGGCCTGGTCGCCAACGAGGAGCGTCTGCGTCAGCTGGCCGAATCGTCGCCGTCGATCGTGACTCCGCTGAACTCCGCGATTGGCTACGAAGAGGCCGCGGCGGTAGCCAAGGAAGCCCTCAAGGAGCGCAAGACCATTCGCCAGACCGTCATCGACAGAGGCCTGATCGGCGACAAGCTGTCGCTCGAGGAGCTCGATAAGCGCCTGGACGTGCTGGCAATGGCCAAGGTCAAGGACGGCGAGCGGTAGCAAACGTCTGAAACCACCACGGCCGGGGAGTTAGCTGAGATCCTACAGCTATGGCCGCGGATCTGGTTGCCCGTCCCGCCGAGGCGGGCACGGTAGGCGAGTTCCTGGATTCCGCACGCATCGCGCCAGCGGCGTTGTTGATCGATGGTGAGCCAGGCATCGGAAAGACCACGCTCTGGTCGGCCACCGTGGAGCGGGCGCGCGAACGCGGATACCGGGTGCTGGCCGCCCGGGTGGCGGCGGGCGAGCCGGTTTCGGCGTACACCTCGCTCGCCGACCTGCTCAGTGAGCTGGATCCGGGCATGTGGATCGACTTGCCGCATCCGCAGCGCGTCGCGATGGAAAGGGTTCTCTCGCGAGACCATGCTGGCGGCGCCGCCACCGACCATCGCGCCGTAGCGGCGGCGTTCCTCTCGATCGTCGACCTGCTCACCGATGAGGGTCCCGTCCTGCTGGCGATCGACGACCTGCAGTGGCTTGATCCCTCGAGCCTGCACGTCATAGCATTCGCCGCGCGGCGGCTCGCCGGACCCGTCGGGGTGCTCGGCGCGATACGCTCCCAACTCGACGACGCCACCTCCGCGGAGTGGTTGCAGCTGCCCCGGCCCGACGCGGTCACCCGAATACAGCTGCGCCCGTTGAGCATCGGCGCTCTGCATACAGTGCTTCGCGAGACGCTGGGCCGGTCATTGCCGCGCCCGGCCATTTCCCGCATCCACGCGACCTCCGGCGGAAATCCCTTCTATGCAATCGAGTTGGCCCGTGCGCTCGACCGACAAGCACCCGGCGTCGAGCCCGAACTACCTGGCAACCTTGCCGAGCTGGTTCGAGCCAGGATCGGGAGGTTGGGCCCCGACGTTCACGAAGCGCTGCTCGCCGCGTCCTGCCTGGCGACCCCAACGGTCGAGTTTGTCTCGACCGCCACCATCAGCGACGTCGACCGCGTGATCGCTCTGCTCGAAGACGCTGAGGCCAAAGGGATCATCGCGATCGAGGGCAACCGCGTGCGCTTCACGCATCCGCTGCTGGCCAGTGGCGTCTACACCGACGCATCTGAGGAACAGCGCCGCGCCATGCACCGCCGTCTCGCGACCATCGTCGACGAGCCGGAGTTGCGCGCCCGTCATCTGGCGTTGGCATCGACCCGTGGTGACACGGTCACGCTGGAAGCGCTCGACGAGGCTGCGGAGTTGGCGCACCAACGCGGGGCACCGGCAGCAGCAGCCGAACTACTCGAATTGGCGATGAACCTCGGCGGCGACACCCCGCAGCGCCGGATCCGTTTGGCGACACACTATTTCGATGCCGCCGATCCGGACCAGGCGGGTTCGCTGTTGGAGGAGGCCATCGCGCGCACGGGACCGGGCGCGGTTCGTGCACAGGCCCTGAGCACGCTGGCGCACGTACGTCTGCACGACGACGGCCACCGCGAGGCGGCCCGCCTGTTGCAGGCGGCACTCGCAGAGCAGGGCGTCGATCTCGCGTTGCGAATTCGCATGCTGACCACGTTGGCCTACGCCCTTTTCAACACCGGACAGCCCGATGTCGCCCACCAGGCGTCCGAAGAGGCGGTGGTGACCGCCGAACAGCATGGCAATCCAGGCCTGATCAGTCAGGCGCTCGCGGTGCGCGTCATGCTGGGATTCCTGCGCGGAGACGGGGTCGACGAGGCGAGTATGCAACTCGCACTCGAGCTGGATGATCCGACGCTCTTCGTACCCATCGCACTTCGTCCGACGCTGATCAACGCGCTGCTGCTCGACTGGACCGGACAACTCGAGCGTGGCTACTCGGAAATGCGTGCGATTCAACGGCGCTGCACCGACGTGGGCGAAGAAGGCGACCTCGTGTTGATCGCTTTCTATGCCGGCCTCAACACGATATGGCGTGGCGAATTCGCGGACGCCCATCTGGTGGCCGAGGACGCCATGGAACGAGCGCGCCAACTCAGCGGCGACTTTCCACGGTTCACAGCGCTCATCTTGCGCGCTTGGCTGGCGGCGTTCGCCGGCCGTGAGGACGTCGCCAGGCAAGCCATCGCCGAAGCACTCGCGGCGAGCGAGCGCAGCGGCTCGCATCGGCTGGCCGAATGGGTGACGACGGGCCTGGGCTTTCTCGAAGTCTCCCTGGGCAATTGGGAGGCCGCGCTGGCCGCGCTGCAACCATTGCTGACCATGCACCGGGCGATGCCGGATTCCACCGAGATCGTCGCCGCGTCGTTCATGCCCGATGCGGTCGAAGCACTGATCGAGTTGGGACGGGCGGACGAGGCCGAACAGCTTGCCGATGCCCTTGAACGAAACGGACACCGACTGGGGCGAGCCTGGATGCTGGCAGTAGGTGCCCGCTGCCGGGCCATGGTGCTGGCGGCCCGCGGCGACATGACGATGGCCGTCGCCGCTGCGCAACGATCCCTCACTGAACACGACCGGTTACCAATGCCGTTCGAGCGGGCGCGAACTCAGCTGTTGCTCGGCCGGTTGTCGCGTCGCCGGCGAAACAAAGATGCCGCCATTGCCGCGCTGCGCAGCGCGCTCACCGTCTTCGACGAACTGGACGCTCCGCTGTGGGCCGAGCGGGCACGTGCTGAGCTCGCGCGCGTCGACGTCACACTGCACACGTCTGGCGAGCTGACCGCGGCCGAGTTGCGGGTGGCGCAACTCGCGGCATCGGGCATGACCAACCGCGATGTGGCAGGTGCGCTTTTCATCAGCCCGAAGACCGTCGAGGCCACGCTTGCGCGCGCGTACCGCAAACTCGGCATCCACTCCAGGGCTGAACTCGGGCGGAGCATGGGCACGGCCGAAGACCGGTAGCGACGACCACCGTTAGATAGCCAGCCAAATCTCCGAAAAGGTGGTGAGCTGCGGCGTTAGCTGGAAGGGTGGTGGACATGCCGCTGGGGATGGCATGACAAGCCGTCCGGCGCAGACCGCGACGATCAGTAGTTTCTTGGCTTCATCATCGGCCGAGCCCTCGGCGTTGCTCATCGAGGGTGAACCCGGCATCGGTAAGACCACACTCTGGTTGGCGGCGGTGGAGCGAGCGCGTGAGCGAGGGTTCCGCATACTGGCCGCACGGGCCGCAGCGGCGGAATCCGTGCTCGCCTACACGGTGCTCGCCGACCTGTTCGACGACGTCGACGCCGCTTTGTGGCCCGAGTTGCCGGAACCCCAGCGGGTCGCGGTAGACCAGGTGTTGCTGCGGGCGGACCACGGCACCCCCACGGACCAGCGTGCGGTGGCGGCGGCGTTCTTGTCGGTCATCGAACGCCTGTCGGACAACGGGCCAGTCTTGCTGGCGATCGACGACGTGCAATGGCTGGATGCGTCGACGACGCACGTCGTCGCATTCGCGGCACGACGGCTTTCCGGACCGGTTGGCGTTCTTGGCAGCGTGCGCACGCACGACGGTGATGCCAGCGCGGCGTGGCTGCAGATGTCCCGGCCCGACGCTGTCAACCGACTCCGATTGCACCCCATGGGTATTCAAGATCTGCACACCGCTGTGTCGGCCAGGCTGCACAGGTCATTCTCCCGTCCGACGATCGGCCGCATCCACGAGATCTCCGGCGGAAACCCGTTCTATGCCATCGAATTGGCGCGCACCATCGACGAACGGGTGCCAGGCGTCGAGACGACTCTGCCACGCACGCTCGCCGAACTGGTGCGGGCGCGGATCGGCAAGCTCGATCCCGACGTCGGTGAGGCGATGCTCGCCGCGTCATGTATGTCGACGCCGACGGTCGAGCTGGTCTCGAAGGCGACGATCAGCGATGACGACCGGGTGGTCGAACTGCTCGAGCTTGCCGAGGGCAAGGGAATCATCTCCATCGACGGCAACCGCATTCACTTCGCGCATCCGTTACTGGCCAGGGGCGTGTACACCGAGGCAACGCCGGCAGAGCGGCGCGCGATGCACCGGCGACTCGCCGATATCGTCGACGAGCCCGAGCTGCGGGCCAGGCACCTGGCATTGGCCGCGATCAGGGGTGACGACCTGACCTTGCGGGCGCTCGACAAAGCAGCGGAGTCGGCGCGCCTGCGGGGTGCCCCCGTGGCGGCTGCCGAGCTGACGGATCTGGCGATCGGGCTCGGTGGCGATACCGTCCATCGGCGACTGCAGTCGGCGACGCATCATTTCGACGCAGGCAACCGGACGCGCGCGGCAGCCATGCTCGAATCCGCGATCGGGGAACTGGCGCCATGTGACCTGCGCGCCGAAGCCCTGTCCCGGCTGGCGGTCGTGCGTCTCTACGACGAGGGCTTCTTCGAAGTAGTCCGTCTGCTGGAACGGGCGCTGACCGAGGTCGAGGACAACGAACCGCTGCGCGTCGGCATGCTGATCATGTTGGCGTACGCCCAGATTCACGCCAACCAGGCAGAGACCAGCCTGCAGAACGCGCAGCTGGCGGTCATCGGCGCCGAGCCCCTCGGGTTGGCACACCTGCGCAGCGTTGCACTCGGCATGCAGGTCACCGTCCGGTTTATGCGAGGGCACGGCATTGACGAGGCGAGCCTTCGGCGCGCGCTCGAATTGGAGGATCCGGCGGCCGCCTTCACGCCCCTGGTGTTTCGGCCAACCGTTCAGCACGCACTGCTGCTGGATTGGTCGGGCCGGCTCGAACAAGCGCACGTCGAGTTACAGCGCATCCGGCGCCGCTGCATGGAACGAGGCGAGGAGGGCGAACACGTCTTCATCTCGTTCCAGGTCGGGGTCAACGCGATGCGCAGGGGTGATTTCGTCGAGGCCGGCCTCGTCGCCGAGGAAGCCATGGAGCAGGCGCGTCAACTCGGCGGCGACACCGCACTGTTTCTGGCTACCAGTCTGCGCGCGCAGTTGGCCCCGTACGCCGGCCGCGAACTGGACGCCCGGCGTGCGATCGACGCGGCCATGGAGATCAGTAGGCGCACGGGTTCATTTCGGTTGGCGGAGCGTGTGGTTGGCGCATTGGGATTCTTGGAACTGTCGCTGGGTCGTCACGAGGCGAGCTTCGCGGCGCTGCAGCCGCTGGTGGCGAGGTTCGACCCCGAGTCGAGTCCCACCGAGCTGCCGAACGCGGGGTTCTTGCCCGACGCCATAGAGGCGCTGGTTGCGCTGGGCCGGCTCACCCAGGCGGAGCCGCTCATCGAGGCACTCGAGCGCAACGGTCGCAGGCTTGACCGACCCTGGATGCTGGCGGTTGGCGCTCGCGGCCGGGCCATGATGCTCGCCGCGCTCGGTGATCTGGACGCGGGCAGCGAGGCGGCGAAGCGGGCGATGGCCGAACATGACCGACTCGCCATGCCGTTCGAGCGGGCCCGCACCCAGCTGCTGCTGGGCCAGCTTCAGCGTCGGCTACGCAGAAAGGAAGCCGCTTCGGCGAGCCTGCAGGAAGCCTTCGGCGTTTTCGAAGAGCTGCGCATCCCGCTGTGGGCCGATCGCGCCCGCGCCGAGCTCGTCCGCGCCAAAGTCCGACCGCACCGAAGCGGGGAGCTGACCCCGTCCGAACTGCGGGTCGCGGAGCTGGCGGCGTCGGGCATGAAGAACCGCGATGTGGCGACGGCCCTGTTCATCAGCCCCAAGACGGTCGAGGCGAACCTGGCCCGCGTCTACCAAAAGCTCGGCATCAAATCGCGGGCCGAGCTCGGCAGGCACATGCGACCACCAAACGAATAGGGAAACACCCTATTTCTCAACGCTCTTCTGCGAATTAGCGTCCAATGCGTCCCAGTTGAGCAAGCCATCTGCAGGAGGACCGGTGCCCGCAAACCACAACCCCGTGGCCGTCCAGAGCACTGCCACTCTGGTCACGACGGCGACCAGCCAGCCCGCACTGCGCACCGGCTTCGCTGCGCTGGCTCTGGTGTCGCTGCTCGACCTGTCCACGGCCGACCGCGAGCGTGGCGCCGATCGGATGCTCGCGGTGGGTGGCGCGGCGGCCGCGGGCTGGTTCCTGGTGCGGGGCCGCCGTCGCCGTTAGGCCCCGTAGTTAGGGCCGCCGGAGTTCTGGTCAGGAATATCGGTGATCGGGAAGTTCGGCATCGGCTTCGGCGACGGCGTGTCCGGCAATGGCGGGATCTCATCCGCCGGAACATCCTGAATGTCGTTGGCGGGCAACCCGTTATCCCTACCGCCGTAGCTACTTCCTGGTGCGCGGGAGCCGAGAAGTTGGCTGACTGTCACCAGGTGGTAGCCGTTGGCCTTGAGCACCGGGATGAACTGGTAGACCACATCGACGGTGCTCGAGTAGGTGTCGTGGAACAGCACGACCGAGCCGGGCTTGATCTGCGTCTTGAGCATGTAGGTGGTGGCGGCCGTGTTGGAGTCGTTGATCCAGTCGAACGGGACGACGTCCCAAAGGATTTCGGCCATACCGAGCTTCTTGGCCGCCGCCAGCACGGCATCGTTGGACAATCCCCCGGCGGGACGGTACAGCGTCGGCGTGATGCCCGTCGCGGCGGCGATGGCGTCGTTGGCCTTCGTCAGCTGGCTGCCGATCAGCTCCGGCGGGATGGTGGTCAGGTTGGGGTGCTCCCAGGTGTGGTTGGCCACTTCCATGCCGGCGTCGGCGATGCGCTTGGCGCCGGCGGGGTTGGCCGCGACCTTGTTGCCGATCAGGAAGAACGTCGAGCGCGCGTCGTTGTCGCCCAGGATCTGCAGCAACCGATCGGTGAACGGGCTCGGCCCGTCGTCGAACGTCAGCGCCACACACTTGACCTGTGAGCAGTCGACCTCGTCGGCGCTGGCGCGGCGGATGTGTCCGGTGAGGCCGCCGACGACCAGCACCGCGGCGGCCACCAGCACACCCAGCACGGTGCGCCAGTAGCGCCAGGCCTGGCTGTCGGATCGTCGCGGCACGCTGGCAGCCTACCGACTAGTGATTTCGGCGCGGTTATCCACGCTGACCGTTGATTGGCGCGCCGAAACCGCTTAGGGCAGCGCGCCCGGGCTGATCTCCTCGAGCATCTCGGTGACCAGCGCCGCGATCGGCGACCGCTCGCTGCGCAGCAGAGTGATGTGGGCGAACAACGGATGGCCCTTGAGTTTCTCGATGACCGCGGCCACACCGTCGTGCCGGCCCACCCGAAGGTTGTCTCGCTGCGCGACATCGTGGGTCAGCACCACCCGCGACCCCGCGCCGAGCCGCGACAGCACCGTCAGCAGCACATTGCGTTCCAGGGACTGCGCCTCGTCGACGATGACGAACGAATCGTGCAGCGAGCGTCCGCGGATGTGAGTCAGCGGCAGTACTTCGAGCATGCCGCGTGCCAGCACCTCTTCGAGCACCGCGGGGCTGGCGAGGCCCTCGAGGGTGTCGAAGACGGCCTGCGCCCATGGGCCCATCTTGTCGCTCTCGCTACCCGGCAGGTATCCGAGGTCCTGGCCGCCGACGGCGTACAGCGGCCGGAACACGACGACCTTGCGTTGGGTGCGCCGTTCCAGCACGGCTTCCAAGCCGGCGCACAGCGCGAGCGCGGACTTGCCGGTGCCCGCCTTGCCGCCGAGCGACACGATGCCCACCGACTCGTCGAGCAACAGATCCAGCGCCACCCGCTGTTCGGCGGAGCGGCCACGCAGCCCGAACACCTCGCGATCACCGCGCACAAGCTGCACCCGCTTCTCGGCATTCACCCGCCCCAGCGCGTGCGAGCTGCCGCCCAGCAGCCGAATACCGGTGTGGCACGGAAGATTACGGGCAGCCTCCAGGTCGATCTCGCCGTCGGCGAACAGCGCGTCGATCTCCTCGGCGGAGACCTCGACCTCGTCCATTCCGGTCCAGCCCGACGTGATGACGTCCTGGGCGTGATACTCGTCCGCGGACAGGCCGACGGCGCCGGCCTTCACCCGCAGTGGAATGTCCTTGCTGACCAACGTGACAAGCTTGCCTTCAGCGGCGAGGTTGGCCGCGCAGGTCAGGATTCGCGAATCGTTGCTGTCGGTCCGAAAGCCGGCGGGCAGCACCGCCGGATCGCTGTGGTTGAGTTCGACGTGCAGCGTACCGCCTTGTGTGCCAACGGGAATCGGCTGATCCAGCCGTCCGTGCTCGAGGCGGAGATCGTCGAACAACCTCAGTGCCTGTCGGGCGAACCAACCAAGCTCATGGTGATGCCGCTTGGCTTCCAGTTCACTGATGACCACCAAGGGGACCACAACTTCATGTTCGGCAAACCTTGTGCAGGCCCACGGATCGGACAGCAGCACGGAGGTGTCGAGCACATAGGTCCGGACGGGAGTTTCGGTCACGTAGCACTCCTAGAGGCTGCGCAAGTTCATGCGGCCCCGCACGAACATCTCGGCGGACACTGCGGTACCTGGACCGGGGCCGGTCCTCTCGAAATCGAAACGATCGGTACCGCCCGGATAGCAGAGCATGTCGCTAGCCATCGCGGACGACGCTACTCTCGTCGCGCCATATGCGCCGCGCAGGCGCGCCGAATCCGATGTCGCCGGCCGCAGCGGCTCTGGCTAACCGTCAGACGTAGGTGCGCAACGTTGGCTCGTCGGCCAGTCCCCACGCGGTGATCCGGTCGGAGATGACCTGGCGCAGCTGCTCCGGCCCGAAAATGCCGGCGTCGGCCATGTGCGCAATCTTGTCCGCATACGCGTCGATGTCGCCGCCCACCACACCGAGTTCGGCGGCGCGGGCCGCGATGGCCTGAACGGTCTCGTCGCGGTTGGAGGACAGCAGGTGCGTGACGAGGTTGGCGAAGAACTCCTCGTGGCGTTCTTCGTCGCGAGCGATGCGGCCGATGAGCCCCTTGAGCACGGGTTCGGCGGTCTGTGCCTCCAGGTTGCGGCAGAAGACGGCGTGCTCACGTTCGAAGAAGGCCATGAACACCAACCGCTCGATCTGGCTGTAGGTGTCGGCGCGGTAGCCCTTCATCACGTGCTGGACGCGCACGTCCTCGTTGGCGGCCGGGTCGATCTCGCGGGTCACGACGAGGTAGTTACGCAATGCGATCGCGTGCAGATGCTCCTCGGCGGTCCACCGGCCGATCCAGCGGCCCCACTTCTCTTCCAGAATGAAGCTGAACACGAACTCGCGGTGGTACGCGGCAAGGTTGTCCTTGGTGATCAGCAGGATCTCCAAGGCGTCGGTGACGGCCTTGGGCAGCGTCACCTGCGAGGGCTCCCAGTCCCGTCCACCGAGGAAGGCGAAGTTCTCGCCTTGGTCGAACGGCACGTAGTCGTGCGCGTACCAGAGGTCCTCCGAGTCGACGTGGCGACGCAGCTCCTGCTGCACAACCGGCTCGAGCTCGAGAATCAGCGCATTAGGTACAGGTTTCTGTGCCACAAAAGTAACTGTAACCCGAGTTCACATGTTTTCTCAAAACCGGGTTCCGCGTGTCAGAAACGACCCCCAGGTCGCTCCGGTCCTGCCCGCCGGCGCGTGCCGTGCAGCTCCCAGTCCTCCAGCCCGTCGTACAGCGGAAATTCCCTGGCCAAGCGGGTGACGCGGTCGCGCAACCCCGTGACGTCCGCCGACGAGCCCGACGTCAGTGCAGTGGCGATGATATCGGCGACCTCGGTGAACTCGGCATCGCCGAAACCGCGGGTGGCCAGCGCGGGAGTGCCGATCCGCAGGCCCGAGGTGACCATCGGCGGCCGCGGGTCGTTGGGCACGGCGTTGCGATTGACGGTGATGCCGATCTCGTGCAACAGGTCTTCGGCGGCCTTGCCGTCCAGCGCGGAGTCGCGCAGGTCGACGAGCACCAGGTGCACGTCGGTGCCGCCGGTGACCACGCTGACACCGGCACGGTTGGCGTCGGCGGCCAGCAGACGCTCGGCGATGATCCGCGCGCCCGACAAGGTGCGCTGCTGCCGTTCGGCGAACTCCGGCGTTCCGGCGATCTTGAACGTGACGGCCTTGGCCGCGACAACCTGCATGGCCGGACCGCCCTGCGTTCCTGGGAACACCGACGAGTTGACGGCCTTCGCGTAGGCCTGCTTGCCCAGGACCAACCCGGAGCGCGCCCCGCCAAGGGTCTTGTGGACGGTCGTGGACACCAGGTCCGCGTGCGGCACCGGGTTCGGGTGCAGGCCGGCGGCGACCAGGCCGGCGAAGTGCGCCATGTCCACCCACAGGTGCGCGCCGACCTCGTCGGCGATCGACCGGAACGCCGCGAAGTCCTGCGTGCGCGGGTAGGCCGACCAGCCCGCGATGAGCACCTGGGGCCGCAACTCTTTGGCCCGGGCCCGCACGGCGTCCATGTCGATGAGGCCGCTGCCGGGATCGACGCCGTAGAAGGCGGATTCGTACACCTTGCCCGAGAAGTTCAGCTTCATGCCGTGGGTCAGGTGGCCGCCGTTGGCGAGGTCCAGCCCGAGCAGCCGCTCGCCTGGCGACATCAGCGCGGCCAGCACAGCCGCGTTGGCTTGTGCGCCGGAATGTGGTTGCACGTTGGCGAATTCGGCGCCGAACAGCGCCTTGGCGCGCTCGCGGGCGATGTTCTCGATGACGTCGACGTGCTCGCAGCCGCCGTAGTAGCGACGGCCCGGAAGGCCTTCGGCGTACTTGTTCGTCAGCACGCTGCCTTGCAGTTGCAGGACCGAACGCGGTGCGAAGTTCTCCGACGCGATCATCTCCAGCGTGTCGCGCTGGCGGCCGAGCTCTTTGTCCAGCAGCGCGGCGATATCGGGATCGACATCGGCGAGCGGAGCCGACATAACGGACGTCGAAGGGCGTGTTGCGGCTGTCATGCGCCGCAGTCTGGCATACCCGGGCGGGGTATTGGGGGCTACGTCTGGAGCGTCAGGCCAGGATAGAGGGGGTTAGCGGCTAGCAGTTCGCTGGCTGCGGCGTGCACGCGTCCGGCGGTGCCGTCGGCCAGCTTGTATTTGGCCTTGGACGGTCCCGTCGCGGCAGCGACAGGTTCGGTGTTGGACAGCACGTCGACGATGAGTTCGGCGACGCGATCGAAGTCGTCGGGGCCGAATCCGCGCGTGGTGAGCGCAGGGGTGCCCAATCGGATGCCGCTGGTGTACCAAGCCCCGTTGGGGTCGGCGGGAATCGAGTTGCGATTGGTGACGACGCCCGAGTCCAGCAGCGCCGACTCCGCCTGCCGCCCGGTCAACCCGAACGAGGTCACGTCGAGCAGCACGATGTGGTTGTCGGTGCCGCCGGTGACCAGCCTGGCGTCGCGCTTGAGAAAGCCGTCGGCAAGGGCCTGGGCGTTGTCGGCGACGCGCTGCGCGTAGGCCTGGAACGACGGTTGACGGGCCTCGGCTAGCGCGACGGCCTTGGCGGCCATGACGTGAGACAGCGGGCCGCCGAGCACCATTGGGCAGCCCTTGTCGACGGCGTCGGCGTACTCGGGGGTGGCCAGCACCATCCCGCCGCGAGGTCCGCGCAGCGACTTGTGCGTCGTGGTCGTCGTGACGTGGGCGTGCGGCACCGGATCCTCGTCGCCGGTGAACACCTTGCCTGCCACCAGACCGGCGAAGTGGGCCATGTCGACCATCAGGGTGGCGCCGACCTCGTCGGCGATCTCGCGCATGGTCGCGAAGTTGATCCGGCGCGGGTAGGCGGAGTAGCCGCCGACGATGACCAGCGGCTTGAACTCGCGGGCAGCAGCGGCGACGGCGCCGTAGTCCAAGAACCCAGTGGCCCGATCCGTTCCGTAGCTGCGCTGGTGGAACATCTTGCCGGAGATGTTGGGACGGAAGCCGTGGGTGAGGTGGCCGCCGGCGTCCAGCGACATGCCGAGCAGCCGCTGATTGCCGAGCTTGTTGCGCAGCTTCTCCCAGTCGGCCTCGGACAGATCGTTGACGTGCTTGGCGCCGAACTCGGCCAGCCCCGGCGTCTCGACCCGGGTGGCCAGGATTGCCCAGTACGCAACGAGGTTGGCGTCGATGCCGGAGTGCGGCTGGACGTAGGCGTGTGGGGAGCCGAACAGCTGCTCGGCATGCTCGGCGGCCACGCTCTCGACCGTGTCGACGTTCTGGCAGCCGGCGTAGAACCGGTGCCCGATGGTGCCCTCGGCATACTTGTCCGACAGCCAGCTGCCCATCGTCAGAAGCACCGCAGGGGAGGCATAGTTCTCGCTGGCGATCAGCTTGAGCGAATCCCGTTGGTCGGCAAGCTCTTTGCGCGTCGCCGCGGCGATGCGAGGTTCGACGGACTCGATGACCTGCAGGGCTGCCTGGTAGGCGGCGCTTGCGGTGTCGGCGTATTCGGTGCCAGGCGCTGTGGTGGCGGTCGCGGTCGGGTCTGCTGCCATGGGCTTCAGCCTATACACCCCATACGCCCCAGTTGCCCTCGGCGCAATGGGGGCGTTTCTGCCCGCCTCCGAACGACAAGCGAGCGACAACGGCACGCGGGCCAATCTGACTTGTCGCTGACTTGTCGCGCGAAGGTGGGCAATTCGCGCATCACGGCATTGCGGTGGCAGTTGTGGTGCAAGTGACGGATGCGTTCCAGGCCCGCTACGCGTCACACCCGCAGGGACGACGGGATCAACGGCTCGTCGAGCAGCCTGCCGAACCGCTCGGTCAGGCTGACGCCGTCGGGCCGGGCATCCAGCCAGCCGCGCAGCAACCGGTAACCCTCGACGTAGGTGCTGGTGTAGGCGCGCCACAGCGGCGACGACAGGAACCGCAGGCTTTGGCGGGCGCGCTCGTCGTTGACCAGCAGCCAGCGCTTGAGGAAGGCGGCGACATCGTCGGCATCGCGGTGCTCGTCGTGCAGCATCAGCGCGGCGTCCTGTCGGACGTCGGCCAGCGCGGCCGCGGATTCCGACACCGCCTCGGCGCGTTCCCCGTCGAAGCGCAGGCCCAGGTCGGCGTAGATCTCTTCGGCCCACCGGCCCCAGCCAGGGCCGATCGCGGCGTACAGGGCGAGATCGGCCAGGCCTTCCGCCATCAGGCACTGCGGGGTGTTGACCAGGAAGATGGTCTGCTCGGCATGACCTTTGCCCTCGACCAGCCCGGCCTCCTTACGGCAGTGCTCGGTGTGGTGACCCGGATAGGACTCGTGCGCCACCAGCCGCGGCAGGTTGGACATCTGCTGCTTGAGATCGGCGTTGACCGCCACCGTCGAGCGGTAGTCACCGAGGTAGTAGTTGAACCCCGACCACGGTTTATCGGTGACCACCTCGTAGGTGATGGTCTCGCTGTCGGGCAGCGGGAACTGCGCGCGCACGCGATCCCGCAGTGCGCTGGAGAACGCGTGGATGGCCTCCTCCAACCGTTCCGGTGGGATCTCCTCCCCCGCCCGGTAGGCCGCCATTCGCTCGGTAAGGGGCCCGCTACCGCCCAGCGCCTCGTCGAGCTTGCGGTGTGCCTGCCGGTACTGCTCGGGGTCGCCCTTGGCGATGTGCACGTCGAAATACGCCTCGACCTCGTCGACGAAGCCGACGTCCTGGCCGGCGAACTTGCGGCCAGCACAGGCCAGGGCTCGCAGGTGAGCGCCGAGAAAGTCGGCCCGCGACTGGTCGAAGCCGTTGCCGCGCGGCACGTTCGGCAGTTCGGTCAGCAGTCGCTCAGCCTGACGGGCCAGATGCGTGGGGTCCGGTGGCGGCTCGTCGCCGACGATACGGCGCAGCGCGGGGTCTCCGGTAAAGGAATCGACGTAACCTTCCTCGACCCGGTCAAAGCGCAGGCCGAGCAGCAGATACTCGCGGATGAAGGTGGCCGAATCAGTACCGGTGTCCATGGCACCCAACGCTAACTGCAAGACTGTGCGCATGCCGCGGCTGAGCGAGCCGAGCCCCTATGTGGAGTTCGACCGGAGTCAGTGGCGTGCGCTGCGCATGTCGACGCCGTTGAAGCTGAGCGAAGACGAAGTGGTCAAGCTGCGTGGTCTCGGCGAGAAACTCGATCTGCTCGAAGTCGAAGAGGTCTACCTGCCGCTGGCCCGGCTGATCCATCTTCAGGTCGCGGCGCGCCAACGCCTTTTCGCCGCGACCGCCGAGTTCCTCGGTGAGCCACAGCAGAATCCGGACCGGCCGGTGCCGTTCATCATCGGCGTCGCGGGCAGCGTCGCGGTCGGCAAGTCGACCACCGCCCGTGTACTGCAGGCGTTACTGGCACGGTGGGGACACCATCCGCGTGTCGACTTGGTCACCACCGACGGTTTCCTGTATCCGAACGCCGAGTTGTCTCGCCGAAACCTGATGCACCGCAAAGGTTTTCCGGAAAGCTATGACCGTCGCGGGCTGATGCGATTCGTCACGACCGTGAAGTCAGGCGCCGATCAAGCCTGCGCACCGGTGTATTCGCACCTGCTCTACGACATCGTGCCGGGCGAGAAGCAGGTCGTGAAGCACCCGGACATCCTCATTCTCGAAGGCCTCAACGTGTTACAGACCGGCCCGACGCTGATGGTCTCTGACCTGTTCGACTTCTCGGTGTACGTCGACGCGCGCATCGAGGACATCGAACAGTGGTACGTCACACGGTTTCTCGGCCTCAGATCGACCGCATTCGCCGATCCGGCGTCACACTTCCACCACTACGCCACGCTGACCGACGATCAGGCCGTCTTCGCCGCCCGCGACATCTGGCATTCGATCAACCGCCCCAACCTGATTGAGAACATCCTGCCGACGCGGCCCCGAGCCACTCTCGTGCTGCGCAAGGACGCCGACCACTCCATCAACCGGTTACGACTGCGCAAACTCTGAGAAAGCCAGAGCCCGCCCGGCATCGCCGAACGGGCCGCAGCGGCAACGACTTACGCCTTCATCCGGCGCAGGCCGGTGTACTGCAACTCGGCGAAAACGGCCGTGTAGACACCGGTGGCCAGCGTCAGCACCACACCGAGCGTGGTCATGGTCCACACATCGGTCAGCACGACCACCACGGCCGCGACCGTGTACAGCAGGTTGGCGATGATGACCGCGATGCCCGGTACGCGGACCGACGGCAGCGCAGCCAGACCGAATACGGCGATGCCGTACGCGATGAAGAACGCCGAAAGCGAGTACTCGATCGCTGGCGTCGTACCCGACACCTCCGCAAGCCAGCCGGCAAGTGGGACGGCGGCCACACCGGCGAGGCCGGTGAGGATGGCGTCGGCTCGCATCGCGAAGCGCAGCAGCGAATCAGTCGACTCGTTCAGACGGGTTGAGATGGCGGTCATGGTTGTCCTCTCTTTGTGGATTTGCAGGGCGACCGTTCCGGAGTCGACGCCGCAACCTCTTACGACGGCGACTCCGGACCAGCCATGAGGGAGTCACGCCAGGCGGCGGACTCCGAGGTACTGGATGTAGGCGATGCCCAACGTGGCGACCGTGAAGGCGATCCCGAGGACGACACCGAGATCGGTCAGCGGCAGCCAGCGCGCCGCCAAGACGACGCAGACGCCCGCGGCGAAGGCGACATTGCCGCCGACGACGCCCAGGCCGACGCGCCGCATGTCGGGTGCTGCGGCGAGCATGTACATCAATGCGCCGTAGGCGACGAGCGCCGCGCCGGCGATCCACTCCGCGGTGGGCGAAAGACCGGTCAGCTGCGACAGTTGATCGGCGGCCATCGCGACGAACAGACCGAGCCCGGCGCACAGCGTGGCGTCGGCCCGCATGGTGAAGCGCAGTAACGAGTCAGCTTCGGTGAACTGACGGTTGGTGATGGCGGTCATGTTTTCGATGCTGCGCAGAAGCCACTGCCAGATCG
>DATFCF010001076.1:0-2729 GCA_035253445.1 Mycobacterium sp. | reverse complement strand
TTCGTCGCCCTCGTAGTCGAAATCATTCAACGCATCGGGCGGGATCGGGGGGTCGGGTGTGTCGGTGTCCGGTGACAGGACGAGTGGCATGCCATTGGGCCAGCGTCCACACAGCTTCGCTTTGATGAACTCCTCGGACATCCCGTTCGCAGACGCCTGCTCGGCGACGAATTCCGCAAACGCATCGACGTCCTGTTCGATCATCCGGAAAGCAGCGAAGCTGCCATTGATACCGAGCTCCGGCGGCGCCGGTACCGGATAACTGAAACCGACGTGCTGGCTAGGGTATCCGAACAGGAACTCACCGACCGGTGTCCGTGGTAGATGATCCGGCAGTCCGGACAGCGGAACATCCGCGATGACGGGCTGAGACAGGCCGTCGCGATAACCGAAATGGGTGAGGGGGCCCGGCAGCCACGTGCCTTCGTGGCGACCCCGCTCGATGCAGCCGGGTGACCAGGCATGTTCCAGTTGCCTCGTCGCGACTTCGAGATCATCCGACGACTGGGCGAAGAGCATCACCAGCAAGTGCAGCGGGGGATCAGCCAGCCACGGCAGCCACTGCTGCGGGCTGCTGGTACCGACATCGCCGACCCTGGTGGCGCGCTCCACCGCGCCTTGTGCGTATTCCGCGGGAAAGCTGTCCAGAGAAACTGGTGGCACCCCCAGTGCCGCCAGGCCCGGGAACGTGATCCCGAGGTTGACACAGCATTGTGGTTTAGCCTCCCAAGGCTGCGCGGTGGTGACGGACACGGCAGTGGCATCGCTGGTGATGAGAGTGCCGAGGAAGGCGCGCGCAGCTCGCGGCTCGCGCACATCCAGGCCGATATATCGCGCCGCTGGCATCGTGTAGCCGCGCAGGATGAGACCCTGCACATCTGCCAGGTCGACCACCGGCATCGCAGTCTTCTTTCAGGTCATCAGCGCGACGCGCTGGCCGCGTCGAGTATGTCGAGTACTGTCCGATCGGGGTACGCGCTGTAGAACGCTCCCACACAGCCAAAGTCGTGGGCACGGATATAGTGCAGGAACTCCTGGCGATAAGTCTGCACCGGCAGCGGAGGCCCGTCTTCGACGTGCTCCATGAGCATGTTAAAGACGTCGCCGATTTCATTGATGAACTCGTTGATGTAAACCTCGAAGTCACCATCGTAGGAGGTGATCACCGCAAGTTGGTCGTTGTCCAAAAACGTGAACCTGGCGAAGTGCACGGTAGCGATTTTATTCAGCGCTATCGTGACCGGGTTCTTGTCCGGTGGCAAGGACTGCAGATGCTCGACGGTCGTTCGGAGAGCTGCGTAGTCTTCTGGAGACTTCGCCTTCATCACCATCGTAAGAGGATTCTGGACGGGCGGCGACGGTTCGGTCATGGCATCTCCTTTCGGTTGGCGGCAGCGCCCCTCGTGCACAGTGGCTCGGTTGTCTGTTGGTTGTCCTGCATGTTTTCCTGCGTCATGTTGTCCTGCATCGGTGCCTGCCACAGCATGATCAGGTCAGCGGCACTACCTCATCGCCAGCCGTGTACACTGTACATTCACAGTACGTTGTCCTCGCCGCGTACAGTGTGGAGGGTGACGGAGATACCGCCATCGGCCAAACGGGTGTACACCTGTCCGTCGCGTAACTTCAGTGCGTAGCGCGAGCGAGGAGGGATCATCGTTGAACGATCAGCCGAGTACCTCTCGCGTGCGCTCCGGCCGGCCAGCCTGGATCGATGTCGACCCCAGTAAGGACTACACGCGTCCGTTGCCGCTGTCTCGTCCCCGGATCGTGCGGGCCGCTCTGCAGCTTGTAGACGATAAGGGCCTTGCCGCCTTGACCATGCGAGCGCTCGCCACCGAACTAGAGGTCTCGCCAATGGCCCTGTACAACCATGTACGGGACAAGGACGATCTGGTCGACCTCATGGTGGATCTGATGCTCGGCGAAGTGGACTGCTCGGCCACCGAAGGTGACTGGGTGACCCAGTTACGCGCGCTGGTACTCAGCTACCACCAGGCCTTGGCTGCCCACCACCAGCTTGCCCGGGTCTACGGCGCCCGGGTCAGGATCGGCCCGCACGGCCTGCTGGTGATCGAGCGGACCATCGAACTTCTCCTCCAGGGAGGGCTTTCGCCGGCCGAAGCTGCTGATGCCTTCTTTGCCCTGTACATCTACACCGTCGGCTTTCACCAGATGGGCCACATCGCCCCCCTCCGCGACACCGCATCGCAAGATGATATCGGGTACTACGCAGCGCTTCCGCCTGAGCAGATCCCCTCCATACAAGCGGTGAGTCCACACCTCAGCGGCGTGCACCGGCCGGGCAGATTCGACTATGGCCTCGACGTCATCCTCGCCGGCTTGCAGACCAAGGTCGCTCGCTGACGGCCTCGCGGTGCGCCCTGGAGCTACCGACCGGTAACGTTGCAGGATGAGTGGTGAGGTTCAGAGCCGGCGGGAGGTCGAAGGGCACCATGAACATCGTCGTCCTGATCAAGCAGGTCCCTGACACCTGGTCCGAACGCAAGCTGGCCGACTCTGATCACACCCTTGAACGCGGCTCGGCGGACCTCGTCCTGGACGAGATCAACGAGCGCACGGTCGAGGAAGCGCTCAAGATCAAAGAAGCGGGCGAGGGTGCGGTCACCGTCGTCACCATGGGTCCCGAGCGGGCCACCGACGCCATCCGCAAGGCGCTGTCGATGGGCGCGGACAAGGCGGTTCACTTATCGGACGAGGGGTTACAC
>DATFCF010001075.1:0-5230 GCA_035253445.1 Mycobacterium sp. | reverse complement strand
TTTGATGCTCGCTGCGGCTTCGACCACCGCCGCAGGGCCGATCTCGCAGACCGCCTATGGCGCGCGCGACGTGTTCGCTCTGCTGTCGCCGTTCCTGTTGGTGGTGGCGGTGATGTTCGTGCCGGCGCTCGACATGCTGTTGGCCGTGATTCGCCGGACCCGCGCAGGCGTGCACTTTTCGACGCCGGACAAGATGCACCTCCATCACCGGTTGCTGCAGATCGGCCATTCGCATCGGCGCGTGGTGCTGCTCGTGTATCTGTGGGTCGGCATCATCGCCCTCGGTGCCGCGAGCACGATTTTCTTCGATCCCCGCTACACCGGGGCGGTCATGCTGGCGGCGATTCTGGTCGCCGTCATCGTCACCCTGATCCCGCTTCTGCGTAGTCGACAAGACGTGTACGACGAGGAGTAGTAGACACCTCCAACTATGTGTTAGGGTGCTGGCAGAACCCGAAAAACCTCGCGGGTTGCCGGCCTCCGGGCCATCGGTTAACCGCCGATCGGCACGGAACAACGACCGACAAAGGGAGCTACCCCTTGGGTGATTCCAGCGAGCAATTCGCGCTCCGATACGCTCGGGGCGCCACGCACAGAATCATCGGGGCAACTCTCTTTCGACCGCGGGATTGAGGTGAAGCAGTGACGACGCCAGCGCAAGACGCGCCGTTGGTGTTTCCGTCCGTTGCCTTCAGGCCGTTGCGCCTGCTTGCAATCTGCGTTGTGTTCGCCGGTCTGGTGACCGTGGCCGCCGCGATGCTGGGTCATGCGATGGTCGGGGTGTTCTTCGGCGTCGGACTCGGCTTAGGTTTGCTCAACGCGGTGATGGTGCAGCGGTCGGTCGATGCCATCACCGCCGAAGCGCATCCGCTGAAACGCAAGATGGCGCTGAACTCGGCCACCCGACTTCTGGTGATGACGGTCATCGGGTTGACGATCGCGTTCATCTTCCGGCCGCAGGGACTGGGCGTGGTGTTCGGCATGGCCCTGTTCCAGGTAGTGCTGGTGTTGTCCACCGCACTACCGGTGATGAAGAAGCTGAAGGCCGGTAGCCCAACAAGCACAGGCGGACTCGAAGGAGAGGCCCCACAGCAATGAGTGAGACAACGATCCTTGCCGCCGAATCCGGGATCCAGGTCGGCCACCATACGGAGGCCCACTGGTTCGGGCTGACGGTCAACACCGACACCGTGCTGGCGACCGCGATCGCCGCGGCGATCGTGCTCGGGCTGGCGTTCTTCCTGCGCGCCAAGGTCACCTCGACGGGTGTGCCCGGCGGTGTTCAGCTGTTCTGGGAAGCGATCACCGTTCAGCTGCGCAACCAGGTCGAGACGGCGATCGGTATGAAGGTCGCGCCGTTCGTGCTACCGCTGGCGGTAACGCTCTTCGTGTTCATCCTCGTCGCGAACTGGCTGTCGGTGTTCCCCGTGCAGTACACCGATTCCAATGGTGCGATCCACGAACTGCTCAAGCCGCCCGCCTCGGATATCAACTTCGTGCTGGCGCTGGCTCTGTTCGTGTTCATCTGCTACCACCTGGCCGGTTTCTGGCGCCGCGGCCCCCTCGGGCACCCGTGGAAGGTGCTGAAGGGACACGTCGTGTTCCTCGCGCCGATCAACCTCGTCGAAGAGCTGGCCAAGCCAATCTCGTTGTCGCTGCGACTTTTCGGCAACATCTTCGCCGGCGGCATCCTGGTGGCGCTGATCGCGCTGTTCCCGCCGTGGATCATGTGGGCGCCGAACGCGATCTGGAAGAGCTTCGACCTGTTCGTCGGCGCTATCCAGGCATTCATCTTCGCGCTGCTGACGATCCTGTACTTCAGTCAGTCGATGGAACTCGACGAGCACCATGACTGACGCGACCCCACAAGTTCGACCCACGTCCTGGTAGACGACTACCAGTTATCAAGGAGGATAAGGATGGATCCCACAATCGCTGCCGGCGCGCTCATCGGCGGTGGACTGATCATGGCCGGCGGTGCTATCGGCGCCGGTATCGGTGACGGTATCGCCGGTAACGCGTTGATCGCCGGCATCGCCCGCCAGCCTGAGGCGCAGGGCCGGTTGTTCACGCCGTTCTTCATCACCGTCGGTCTGGTCGAGGCGGCGTACTTCATCAACCTGGCCTTCATGGCGTTGTTCGTCTTCGCCACCCCGGTTGCCTAGTCAGTTTGGTAGTGGAAACCATGGTTGACCTCAGCACGTCGGTCCTCTCCCGAGAAGTTCTTGCGGCAGAAGTCCTTGCGGCAGAAGAAGGTGGCGGCGGCACGAGTAACTTCCTCGTCCCCAACGGCACCTTCTTCTTCGTGCTGATCATCTTCTTGATCGTGCTCGGCGTGATCGCCAAATGGGTCGTGCCGCCGATCAGCAAGGTGCTGCGCGAGCGCGATGCCATGGTGCAGAAAACGGTGGAGGACAACCGGCGCGCAGCCCAGCTGCGGGCTGCGGCCGAAGCCGATTACCTGAAGGTGATGGCGACGGCACGCCGGGAAGCGACCACCGTCCGCGAGGAAGCCCGCGCCGAAGGGCGCAGGATCGTCGACGACGCGCGGGCCCGGGCCAATGCTGAAGTTTCAGGTCTGCTCCAACAGGCCAACGAGGAGCTGACACAGCAGTCGCGCGCGTTGACCGCTGAATTGCAGACGTCGGTGGAGACCTTGGCGGCTAGCCTGGCCAGCCGCGTGCTCGGGGTCGACGTGACCACGCGCACGGTGCCGGTCAGCACAGGGCAGGGGCGGTAACAGTGTCGACATTCATCGGGCAGCTCGTCGGGTTCGCGGTAATCGTCTTCATCATCTGGAAATACGTTGTGCCGCCGGTGCGCAACATGATGCAGCGGCAGCAGGAGGCCGTTCGCACGCAGCTTTCCGAGCACGCTGAGGCGGAGAAGAAAGTTGCCGACGCCGACAAGGAGCACGCCAAGGCGCTGGAAGAAGCCAAAGCCGAGGCGGCCAAGGTGATCAAGGAGGCGCGGCACGACGCCGACAAGATCGCCGAGCAGTTGCGTGCCCAGGCCGACGTCGAACTGGAACGCATCAAGACTCAAGGCGCACAGCAGATCCGGTTGTTGCGTCAGCAGCTCATCCGCGAGCTTCGGCAGAGCCTCGGGGCCGAGTCCGTGCATCGCGCAGGCGATCTGGTTCGTGACTTCGTCGCAGATCCTTCCGAGCAGTCCGAAACCGTGGACCGCTTCCTGGCAGATCTTGACGAGATGGCACCGTCGACAACGGTTTTCGAGGATGCCGTCGCGGCGAAGTTGCGTGCCGCGAGCCGCGAATCACTGGCCACAGTGGTCGAGAGTTTCGACGGAATCGTCGTCGGCCTCGACACAACTGGACTCACCGGCTTGGCCAACGATCTGGCGTCGGTGGTCAAGATCCTGCGTTCCCAGGCGGTTCTGGCCCGGCATCTGGCCGATCCTTCCGCGGATTCCGCGGCCAAGGTCGCCCTCGCCGAGCGGCTGTTGTCCGGCAAGGTTTCCGATGGGGCACTCGAGGTACTGAAAACCGCAGTGTCGCAGCGGTGGTCGTCGACCTCCGACTTGATCCGCGGCATCCAACACATCGCCAGGCTCGCGTTGTTGGTGCGAGCCGAACGCGACGGCCAGATCGAGGACGTGGAAGACCAGCTCTTCAGGTTCAGCCGCATCCTCGATTCCGAGCCGCGACTGATCACGCTTTTGAGCGAGTACACGGCACCGCTCGACGGCCGAATCGGCTTGCTGAACAACGTGTTGCAGCGTAGGGCGAGCAAGGACGCCGCAGATCTGCTGCGTCAGACGGTCGAGTTGCTCCAAGGCGAGCGCGCTGACGAGGCCGTGCGCGAGCTGGCAAATCTTGCCGTGTCGCGGCGCGGCGAGGTCGTCGCACACGTAAGTGCTGCCGGCGAGCTCACCGAGGCACAAGAGGGTCGCCTTACCGAGTTGCTCACTCGCATCTACGGTCATCCCGTTTCGCTTCAGTTGGACGTCAACCCCGAGCTGCTGGGTGGTCTGACGATCGCCGTCGGCGACGAGGTGATCGACGGCTCGCTGGCATCGAAGCTGTCCGCAGCCGAGACCCACTTGCCCGACTGACCCCCCATTACTAGAGACCCACACACGAAGTAGGAAGACGAAAAGCCATGGCAGAGTTGACCATCTCGGCGGACGAGATCCAGGGCGCCATCGAGGAGTATGTCGCCGCCTTCGAGGCCGACACCGAGCGCGAGGAGATCGGCACTGTCATCGACGCCGGCGACGGCATCGCGCACGTCGAGGGCCTCCCGTCGGTGATGACCCAGGAGCTGCTGGAGTTTCCGGGCGGCGTACTCGGTGTTGCGCTCAACCTCGACGAGCACAGCATCGGTGCGGTGATCCTCGGCGACTTCGAGAAGATCGAAGAGGGTCAGCAGGTCAAGCGCACCGGCGAGGTGCTGTCGGTGCCCGTCGGCGACGCATTCCTTGGCCGAGTGGTCAACCCGCTCGGTCAGCCGATCGACGGCCGCGGTGACATCGACACCAGTGAGCGGCGCGCCCTGGAATTGCAGGCGCCCTCGGTGGTTCAGCGCCAAGGTGTGAGCGAGCCGTTGCAGACGGGCATCAAGGCCATCGACTCGCAGACGCCGATCGGACGTGGCCAGCGCCAGCTGATCATCGGTGACCGCAAGACCGGCAAGACCGCGGTGTGCGTCGACACGATCCTCAACCAGCGTCAGAACTGGGAGAGCGGCGACGAAGACAAGCAGGTGCGGTGCGTCTACGTGGCGATCGGTCAGAAGGGCACCACGATCGCCAGCGTCAAGCACACCCTCGAAGAGGGTGGGGCGATGGAGTACACCACCATCGTGGCCGCACCGGCTTCCGACTCGGCCGGCTTCAAATGGCTTGCGCCGTACACGGGCTCGTCGATCGCGCAGCACTGGATGTATCAGGGCAAGCACGTCCTGATCGTGTTCGACGACCTCACCAAGCAGGCCGAGGCCTACCGCGCCATCTCGCTGCTGCTGCGCCGTCCGCCGGGCCGCGAGGCGTACCCCGGTGACGTCTTCTACCTGCACTCGCGGCTGCTGGAACGCTGCGCGAAGCTGTCCGACGAGTTGGGTGGCGGCTCGCTGACCGGTTTGCCGATCATCGAGACCAAGGCCAACGACATCTCGGCCTACATTCCGACCAACGTCATCTCGATCACCGACGGCCAGTGCTTCCTGGAGACCGACCTGTTCAACCAGGGTGTGCGACCGGCCATCAACGT
>DATFCF010001074.1:0-5149 GCA_035253445.1 Mycobacterium sp. | reverse complement strand
GGGACGCAGAAGACGAGGACGACGACGAGATGGACGAGGACACCCAAAAGATGTTCGCGGCGGCTCTACTGCGGAAGCATCTGGCGGCGTGAGCGATGAACGTCAAGGCGTTGGCCGCCGTGATGGAAGGGATCGCGCCGGTCATTCGGGAGTATGTCGCCAAATCGATCGAAGGGTTCGGTGCGAGGCTCAAGGCGCTCGAGGAACGGCCGCCGGTGCCTGGGCCTGCTGGCCCCGCTGGCGAGCCTGGGCCGCCCGGCGTCGGGGAGAAGGGCGAGCCAGGCGAGAAGGGTGACAAGGGCGATCCAGGGGAACGTGGCGAGGCCGGCCAGAAAGGCGAGGCCGGTGCGCAGGGAGAACGTGGATCGGACGGCGCTGTAGGCGCACCTGGGGTGCGTGGCGATGATGGGCAGCCAGGCCCACGTGGAGAGCC
The DNA here is from genome assembly GCA_035253445.1 of Mycobacterium sp. Classification (GTDB taxonomy): domain Bacteria; phylum Actinomycetota; class Actinomycetes; order Mycobacteriales; family Mycobacteriaceae; genus Mycobacterium. Next base: position 4,716 of record DATFCF010001074.1, on the reverse strand, counting down.
AGGACCACCCGGCGAGCGCGGTCCGGCTGGCCCGGAAGGCGCTGAGGGCAAGCCTGGGCGCGATGGACGTGACGGCTTGCCGGGGGTGCAGGGCGAGAAGGGGCTTGACGGGCGCGACGGTGTGAACGGCAAGGACGGCATCGACGGGCTCGGCTTCGATGACATCCACGTCGAGCACGACGGCGAACGGGGTTTTACGTTCAAGTTCGTGCAGGGCGATCGCGTGAAGACCTTCGGCGCGTTCCGTGTTCCCTGCCAGATTTACCGCGGCGTGTATCAGGTCGGGAAGTCCTACGACGTCGGCGACTCGGTGACGTGGGGTGGATCGCAGTGGACGGCTACGGCGCCGACGATGGCGAAGCCTGGTGAGGCCGGCCAGGACTCGCGGGCCTGGACGCTCTCGGTACAGCGGGGCCGCGACGGCAAGCAGGGGCCAAAGGGTGAGCGCGGCGAGTTCGTCACGGTGAAGGCTGATGGAAGACGTTAGCCCGCTCGTCTCGATCGAGGACGCCAAGCGGCATCTGCGCGAGACGGCGAACGTGACGGCGCAGACCGATGCGGACATCCAGGCCAAGCTCGATCAGGCAACGGCGTTCGTGTGGCGCACGTGCGGGAGCTTGGCGGATGAGGACTGGGACGAGACGACGGTCCCTGCGCCCGTCTATACCGCGGTGTTGTTGCACCTGAGCGAGCTCTACGCGGATCGCGGCGACGTCGAACGCGGAAAGCCGTTCGGTGAGGACACGGTGCGGTACCTGATGGCGGCAGGGTATCGGGATCCAGTGGTCGCATGAGGCGCGATCCGACGAAGTATCTGCGCGCTGGAGACTTGAGCCACCGGCTGACGCTCGAGGCCCCCGCCGGAACGATTGGCGCAGAGGCCTCGAATATCGACGAGCACGTGCCGGCAGCCATCACGGTGGTTCCGGTGAATTTTCAGACGACCGAGGGCTTGGCCGCTGGGGGGCTGCAGACGGCGACGCGCTACACGGTGTCGGTGCGGTATCGGACGGACATCTCGCCGGCCTACGTGTGGCGGGAGGAATGCTGCACGCAGCGCCGGTTTCAGATCGTGTCGATTGTCCCGAGCGATCGGCGGGATGCAGTGGACATGACGTGCGTGACGGCGGGCTGATATGGCTTCTATGAATGTCGAAATAAGGCGGCGCGGTTTCTTGGGGCGGCTGGTGCGAGTGCCGCGAGCGTTCCGTCAGCACTATCGGGTGTTTAGACGCAGCGGCCACGGTGTCGTCACCGCGGCCTACGCCTCGTGGCTGATGGCTGGCTTGCTGGTCAAGGTGCGGTAGATGTCGGCGCTGGGCGGCATCTATACAGCGCTGAAGACGCTGATTGCGACGGATGCGACGATCGCGGCGCTCTTGGCGAATGCGCCGTTCTCTGGGGCTGGTGGGTCGCCGAATACCAAGGCGGTGTACGACGACGGCGCGGCGCCACAGAACGGATCGTTTCCCTACATCACGATTGGTGCAGGGACATCGACGCAGGCCTCGTCACTCGGTGCTCGAGGCTGGAACTGCACGATCCAGGTGAAGCCGATCGCGCAGAGCACGGCGACCGGGCAGGCGCTGGTCACGGCCCTGAGCGCGCTCCTGATGCCGGTGCCGCCGCGGACGTTGACGGTGTCGGGGTTGACGTCGTGCTGGGTGGATGACTTCAACGAGCAGCCGCCGCTGATTGAAACGATCGCGGGGGTGCCGACGCGGAGTGTCCCGATCATCGTGCGGGTGTATGCGACATGAGAGTTGAAGCTAGCAAAGACCATCGCTACAGGGTCCACCTCGATGGCGTGGACGTGTCGCACGACTGTTACTTCGCAGATGACGAAGCCGGCGTCGTTGGCTTGCTTGTGCGAGACCACTCCGGCAGGGTGGTCTTTGATGCATCTCGCGATGGCGTGGCTCGCATCGAACGAAGTGGAGTCGTCACGATCGAGCGTGCTGAATGAGCGCCCTCGTCCCGCAGCTCCAGGCCGTGGCGATGCAGATCGAGTGTCTGCGGGCACAGGTCGATGCGCTGATGGCGATCGCCTTGGGCCAGCAGCCAGCGGCGGAGATGCCGGTTGACCCGGCTGAAACATGCCCGAACTGCGGGGCCAGCGGAGACAGCCAGCTCGATACCTCGACGCTGGACGGGGTGAAGCGGCGGAAGTGCGCGCAGTGTCAGCAGGAGCGGATTTTGTGACGCCGTTCACCTATCACTTCCTGGGGCAGTTCCTGCGGCATTCGCAGGCGCTCGTCGCCAGCGTTGATAAGTGGGTGAAGTCGCCAGGGTTTTCGGCGTCGGAAGCGCAAGAAGCATGCGTCTATCTCGATCGGGTGATCGACGCCTACAAGCGGTCGTTGCCGCATGTGGACAAGCCGGAGGAAGCGGTCAGTAAAGCCAGTTAGCAGCCGGGATTGGTGAGCATCAGCCCGCGTCCGTCAGCGTGACGGACCGCCGCCTGAACTCCCCGAGCGAACCCAGTGCGTTCTCTCAAGGAGCAGGCGTATGTCAGCACATGCGGGTATTGGAGCCAGTCTCAAAGTCGATTCGTCGGGTGGTGTCCTCACCGAGATCGCGACGTATCTGACGGACATCAGCGGCGATGTTTCGACCGACGAACTGGACGGCACGACGTTCCAGCCGGGCGCGACCACGCCAACCAAGTACATCGTCTTCGGCGCGACCGAGCGCACGATGTCGGTGACGGGGATGTGGACGGAGGCGGCAGAGACGTTCTTCAGCGCGATCGACGGGCTCACCGGCCTGGACTACGAGTATGGCCCGCTGGGGACGGCCACGGGCCGCACGAAGATCAGCGGCACGCTGAACGCGGGCGGATGGTCTGGTCCGCAGCAGACGGTCAATGGGCTCATCACGTTCACGATGACCTTCAAGATCAACAGCCGCACCGTCGGCACCTTCTGAGGCGGGGCGACATCATGGCAGACATCACCGTTACGGCAGCAAACGTCCTGCTCATCTCGGGTACCGTGGGTTCGGGCACCGCTGGTGAGACCATCACGGCCGGACAGAGCCTCTACCTCAAGGCGTCCGACTCGCGGCTCTGGAAGGCGCAGGCAGACGGCACCGCCGCCGAGGCGACGGCGGTCGGCATCGCGCTCCATGCGGCGCTGGCGGGTCAGCCGTTGGTGTATGCGCGCCCAGGCGCCGTTATCAACATCGGCGGCACCACGTCGAAGGCGACGACGTACTGCGTGTCGGCGGCGGCCGGCGGTGTCGCGCCCCAGGCGGACCTGTCCAGCGGCCAGTACATCTCGGTCCTGGGTTATGCCACGGCGACCGACGGCACATTCGTGGTGAACATCGTCAATCGCGGGGTGACCGTCTAGGACACCGCGAGTCGGAAACAGCCAACTCAGGCCGGCGAATCGGCGCCGGCCTCACTTGGGAAGGACGTTATGCCTGTTCGGATCGAGTTCGACAAGCCGCGCACGCTGCACTTCGACATTGAGTCCTTGAGTGACCTGGAGGCGGCGATGGGCGGCAAGCCTCTCCTCTCCATCCTCAGCGACATTTTGCGGCTCGGTGTGACCGCGATCACAGCGTCTCTCTGGGCCGGCCTCAAGCACGAAGACAAAGGCCTAAACCAGAAACTCGTAGGCCGGATGCTCGGCACCTATCTCAAGAACGGCGGCAAGATGCGTCCACTCGCGAACGCACTTGACGAGGCGCTTGGAGAAACAGGGCTGTTCGATCGTGAGGACACGGAGGGAAACGCGCAGCCGGAACCGGCGACCGTGAGTTAGCGCCGCCGTCGTTCCGGGCTTGGGTTGAATGGGCCGAGGCGTTCGGCCTTGGTGAGTTGGGGTTGTCGTCGCGCGAGTTCTGGGCACTCACACCGCGCGATTTTTGGCTGAAGTGGGCGGCCTTTCAGCGACAGGAAGATCGGCACCGCGCCTTGATGTTTGAGCTAGCGCTGTCGATCGGGCAACACACCAAGCAGTCTGCGGCGCACCTGGAGCGCGCCGTGAATCAGTTGCGACGGTATCCGTTAAAGCGATGGCTACTGCCAGAATCACCACCACGCTCGTAGGCTTCGACGAGGTCCGCGCCGCGGTCAAGCGCGTCCCCGACGCGGCTCGCGTGGTGCTGGCTGACGTGATCGCGAAGACCACCTTCGCTGTGCGCCAGCGGGCGCTGGTGGCCGCGCCACGGGGTGAAACAGGTCGGCTCCGCGCCTCGTTGCTCTCGAGCAGCCGCGGGCTGTCGGGCCGAGTCGAGATCCGAGATCCAGACGTTCATTACTGGCGCTTTCTGGAGTACGGCACCGTGAAGATAGCCGCCCGTCCATTCGTGCGTCCGGCGGCGGAACTCGAGACGAACGACTTCACCGAGCGCGTGCGGCAGGCCGGCAGGCGCATGGAACAGGCGTTCGTGTCGCATGGGGGATTGCTGTAGTGGCCGCAGCGAGTTTGCTTGTCCGGCTCGGCGTAGACCTCGGCAACCTCAAGCCTGGTGTTGATACGGCCGTCCGAGAGTTCGATCGGCTCAAGACCTCCGTGACCCAGATGGGCGACCGCATGATCGGTGCCTTTCCCAAGACGCTGGGCACGGAAGCGAAGAATATTGGCGCCGCGGTTGGAACCCTCGTCGGCTCATTCGGTGGCCTGGGCGGCGTGGTTGGGGCGTTGGGTCTGTCGGCGCTCGCGAATGACTTCTTCAACACGACCGGCGCCCTGGTTGATCTGAACG
>DATFCF010001073.1:0-9684 GCA_035253445.1 Mycobacterium sp. | reverse complement strand
CTGACGCTGCCCGACGCGATCACCGGCAATCCGGGTGATCAGGGCTGCGGTCCGCCCGGCTTGCCGTTGCCCGGACCTACCGGCTGCTACCCGTACCGCGAACCGCTGCCCGCACCGCCGCCGGGTGGCCCGCCCCCGGGGCCGCCCGCCGTGGCCCCGCCCGGTTTGGATTCCACGCCGCAGCCGACACCGAGTCCAGTACTGCTGCCCGCACCGGGTGAGGCGCCGCACCTTCCAGCTCAGGAGGGCGGTCAATGATCCGTAACACGAGAACGTGGGTAGCCGCCGCGCTGGCACTTCTCTTGGTGGCCGGGGTGGTCGTGTTGCTTCGCGCAGGCGAGACCATCAATCGCACGAATGTCGTTGCGTACTTCGAGAACAGCAACGGCATCTACGTCGGCGACGACGTTCGCATCCTCGGCGTACCCGTCGGCAGAATCACGTCGATCGAACCGCAGCCTGAGCGGGTGAAGATCTCGTTCTGGTACAACGACAAATACAACGTACCGGCCGACGCGAAGGCCGCGATCCTGTCGCCGACGCTGGTGACCGCCCGTGCGATTCAGCTCCTCCCGGCCTACGCCGGTGGGCCGGTGATGAAGGACGACGCGGTCATCCCGCAGGAGCGCACCGCCGTTCCGGTCGAGTGGGACCAGGTCCGTGCCCAACTGGAGAAGCTGAGCGAAACACTGCAGCCAACCGAGCCCGGAGGCGTGAGCACACTCGGTTCACTGATCAACACGACGGCCGACAACCTGCGGGGCCAGGGTGCCAATATCCGCGACACCGTCATCAAACTGTCGCAGGCGTTTTCGGCTCTCGGCGATCACAGCACCGACATCTTCTCCACTGTCAAGAATCTGGCGATTCTGGTGTCGGCGCTTCAGGACAGCACCGACTTGATGCGCCAGCTCAACCAGAACCTGGCGTCGGTGACCGGCCTGCTCGCCGACGATCCCGGCGAAGTGGCCAACGCGGTCAGCGATCTCAACGCCGTTGTTCCCCAGGTGCAGACGTTCGTGGCCGAAAACCGGGAGGCACTGGGCACCACGTCGGACAAGTTGGCAGGGGTGACCCAGGCGTTGACCGACAGCCTCGCCGACGTCAAGCAGTTCCTGCACGTGGCGCCCAACACGTTGCAGAACTATGTGAACATCTGGCAACCCGCCCAGGGCGCGGTGAGCAGCGTGCCGATGATCAACAACTTCGCCAATCCGATTTCTTTTCTGTGCGGCGCTATTCAGGCGGCGTCACGGCTTGGGGCCGAGGAGTCGGCGAAGCTGTGCGTGCAATACCTGGCGCCGATCATGAAGAATCGCCAATACAACTTCCTGCCCCTCACGCAGAACGTCTTCGTCGGTGCCACGACGCGGCCGAATGAGATCACCTTCAGCGAGGACTGGATGCGGCCGGATTACATGCCGCCGCAGCCGGTTGCTCCGCAGGTCCCGCCACTACCGGACGGCAGTCCTGCGCCGGCGCCGGTGCCGGCCAACACCCCGCCGCTGCCCGCAGAAGCGATGACCACCAATCCCGCAGACGGCCTGCACGGGATGATGGTGCCGCCTGAGCCCACGCGCGAGCAGGGGAGTGTCGGACCATGATGCGGGCCAGGTGGAAACGTGTCGCGGCGGGAATACTGGCGCTTGGTCTTGCGGTGTCCGGGTGCGGCTGGCAGGGGCTGAATTCGGTTCCACTGCCGGGGATTCAGGGCGTTGGCCCCGGCTCGTTCACCATCCAGGCGCAGATGCCCGACGTCGACAACGTCGAACAGAATTCCCGCGTGCGAGTCGCCGATGTGAACGTCGGCACGGTGAGCAAGATCGAGCGTCAGGGCTGGCATGCGCTGGTGACGATGACGCTCAACCGCGAGGTGCAGTTGCCAGCCAATGCAACGGCCAAGGTTGGGCAGACCAGCCTGCTCGGGTCACAACACATCGAACTGGCGCCACCGGCCGGCGTTGCGCCCCAAGGCAAACTGGGTGAAGGTTCGGTGATTCCGCTGGCGTCGGCGGGCGCATATCCGACCACCGAGCAGGCACTGGCCGCGATTGCGTTGCTGCTCAATGGCGGTGGGTTCGGAAATATCTATGACATCACCGAGGCGTTGAGCACTGCGTTCGCCGGTCGTGAGAACGACTTGCGCAGCCTGATCGAGCAGCTCGACAAGGCGATCGGCTACCTCAACGACCAAAAGGGCGACATCATCGCGGCGTCGGAGGGCCTGAACAACCTGTTCGGTCAGATCGCCGAGCAGAAACCGGTGGTGGACAAGGCACTACGAACCATCCCGGATGCGCTTGCGGTGCTCAGGGACCAGCGCGAAAATCTCGCCGAGGCATTGGCACAGCTGGGTAAGTTCAGCGCGCTGGCCGCCGACTCGGTCAACCAGACCAAGGAAGCACTCGTCCAAGAGCTCAAAGACCTTGGGCCGGTACTGGAATCACTGGCCAACGCCGGTCCCGCGCTGACCCGCGCGCTGAGCTTCCTGCCCACGTTCCCGTTCCCCAAAGAGACGCTGACCAACTGGGTGCGTGGCGATTACGCCAACCTGACGTTGATCCTCGACCTGACGTTGAGCCGGATCGACTCCGGAATCTTCACCGGATCGCGGTGGGAGTGCGATCTGACCTGGCTGGAGATTCAGTGGGGCCGCACCATCGGCCAGTTCCCCAGCCCGTGCACGGGCAGCGCGCCGCCGAACGGCGCCGGCAACCCGTTGATCGCTCCGTACCGCTTCGACCAGGGGCCGTGACATGATTTTGACTCGGCGAATCCTCATTCAGATGGCGATCTTCGCCGTGGTGGCGACCACGGCACTCGCGATCATGGTGTTCGGGTACGCGCGGCTGCCCGAGATGATCGGCATCGGGCAGTATCGCGTGACTGTCGAGCTGCCAGAGACCGGCGGGTTGTATCCGCGGGCCAACGTCACTTACCGCGGTGCGCAGGTCGGCCAGGTCGACAGCGTTGAGCTGACCGATTCCGGTGCCGGTGTCGAGGCGGTGCTGTCACTGGCCTCGGACATCAAGATCCCCGCCGACGTCGACGCCGAAGTGCACAGCGTCTCCTCCGTTGGTGAGCAGTACGTCCAACTGGTCCCGCGAAGTGGTCAGGGGCCGACACTGGAAGACGGCGACGTCATCCCTGTGGACCGCACCACGGTTCCGACGGATATCAACACGGTCTTATCCGACACGACGCGCGCTCTCGAGGCGATCCCGCGTGACAACCTCAGGACGGTCGTCGACGAGGCATACATCGCGGTCGGCGGCCTCGGGCCGGAGCTTCGCCGGCTGGTCAACGGCAGCACGGCGCTGGCCATCGACGCTCGCAAGAACTTGGATCCCCTGACAACACTGATCGACCAATCCAAGCCGGTTCTGGACTCCCAGACCGACACCGCAGGCTCGATCCAGGCATGGGCGGCGAACCTGGCGAGCATCACCGGCCAGCTTCAGAGTCAGGACCCAGCCGTGGCCGGCATCCTGCAGACGGGTCCGGGCGCCGCCGATGAGGTGCGGTCCCTGTTCGATCGGGTGCGCCCAACGCTGCCGATTGTGCTGGCCAATCTGGTCAGCATCGGCGAGGTGGCCGTCACGTACCAACCGAGCCTCGAGCAGCTGCTGGTGCTGTTGCCCCAGGGCACCGCCGTCACGCAGGCCGTCGGCGTGCACAAGCGGAACACCAAACAGGACTACGAAGGCGATGCCTTGAACTTCAACCTGAATCTGGCGATCCCTTTGCTGCCGGCGCCGATCCCTCTGCCGCCGCAGGCGCTGCCGCCGCCGTGCACGACCGGCTTCCTGCCCGCGCAGCAGCAGCGGGTGCCCACCTTCGAGGACTATCCCGACAGGCCGCCGGGCGATGTCTACTGCCGGGTGCCGCAGGACGCGCCGTTCAATGTGCGCGGCGCCCGCAACCTGCCCTGCATCACTGTGCCCGGCAAACGCGCCCCGACGTGGCAGCAGTGCGAAAGCGACGAGTACTACGTGCCGCTCAACGACGGCTACAACTGGAAGGGTGACCCGAACGCGACGCTGTCCGGGCAGTCGATCCCGCATGTCCCCCCGCAGGTGTCACCTGCGGAAGCGGTTCCGCGGCCGGGTCCTGCCCCGCCGCCAATAGCGGCCGCCGAATACGACCCAACCACCGGCACGTACGTTGGACCGGACGGGCGTGTGTATACACAGTCCAACTTGGCCCAAAGCGCCGCAGAGGAGCAAACATGGCAGACGATGCTGCTACCCCCGAAGGGGAACTGAGCGAGACCGCAGCAGCCGAACCTGAGTCCACCGCCATCGAGGAGACGGGGGCCGTCACCGACGAGGTCGCCGATGACGACACGACCACGCCCGAGACGTCCGATGATGAGGCCCCAGAGGACGAGGGCGCGGAGGACGAGGGCGAAGAGGATCTGGGCGACGAAGACGACTTAGGCGACGAAGAGCCTGCCAAGCCGCGGATGTCACATGTGCGGTTGGCGATGATCGCCGGCCTGGTGCTGGTGCTGGCGCTTGGCGGGCTGACCGGCTGGCTCGGATTCCGCGCCTACGAGTCGCGTCAGGCCGCTGAACAACGCAATCTCTTCCTTCAGGTGGGCAGGCAGGGCGCGCTGAACCTCACCTCGATCAACTGGGAAAACGCCGACGCCGACGTGCAGCGCATCCTCGACTCGGCGACCGGCACGTTCTACGACGACTTCCAGCAGCGTGCGCAGCCGTTCATCGAGGTCGTCAAGCAAGCTCAGTCGAAGTCCGAGGGCACCATCGCCGAGGCCGGGCTGGAATCCGAATCCGACAATGGGGCCGAGGTGTTGGTGGCGGTGACGGTCAAGTCGTCAAATGCCGGTGCGCCCGAACAACAGCCGCGTGCCTGGCGAATGAGGCTCACGGTGGAGAAGGTCGATGATCAGGCGAAGGTGTCCAATGTGGAGTTCGTGCCGTGAGTAAACACAACGAAAACAGCGTCGTCGAGGACGAGACGAGCACGCCTGTCGACTCCGAAGTCGAACAGGCTCCGGAGACAACTGCCGACGAGTCGACGGAGAAGGCCGAGAAGGCCGAGGAGCCAACGGAAACCGTCGAGGAGTCGACGGAAACTGCCGAGGAGCCGTCGGAAACCGCCGAGGAGCCGTCAGAAGCCGCCGAGCCGGAGAAACCCAAGTCACGGGTGAACTGGTCGCGGGTGGTTGCCTTCGGTGTGTTGCCGGGCCTGGCGCTGGTGCTCGCAATGGCCGCGGGATTCCTCAAATGGCAAGACAACTCGGTGCGCGACAGCCAGACAGCCCGTATCGAGGCGGTTCAAGCCGCCAAGGACACCACGATAAAGATGCTGTCCTACAAGCCCGACAGCGTCGAGAAGGAACTCAACGACGCTCGAGATCTGTTGAGCGGCGACTTCCGCGACCAGTACACGTCACTCATCAACGATGTGGTGATCCCTGGCGCGAAGGAGAAGCAGATCACCGCGGTGGCGAGCGTTCCCGAGAATGGCGCTGCTTCGGTGTCCGCTGACCCGAATCATGCGGTGGTGCTCCTGTTCGTGAACCAGACGGTGGTCGTCGGCAAAGATGCACCCACGGACACCGCATCGAGTGTGCGCGTGACGCTCGACAAGGTTGGTGACCGCTGGCTGATCTCGAAGTTCGACCCGGTGTAGGAGTCGTGGCCGAACCACGGTGGATTGACGTCGAGACGCCGTCCGGGCAGCTTCGCGCACTGACGTGGGGTGCCGACGATTCGCCGATCGCGTTGTGCCTCCACGGTTTTCCCGACACCGCGTGGTCATGGCGAAAGGTCGCCCCGCGGCTGGTCGATGCGGGGTGGCGGGTGGTCGCGCCGTTCATGCGTGGCTATGCGCCGTCGTCGCTGCCGTCGGACGGCAGCTATCACGTCGGTGCGCTGATGGATGATGCGCTGCGGGTTCTCGACGCCGCGGGTCCGACTGGTCGTGATGTGATCATCGGACATGACTGGGGAGCGATCGTGACGCCGGGGCTCGTGGCCATGCCCGACAGCCCGTTCGATAAGGCGGTGATCATGGCCGTCCCATTGAGTGCGGCGTTCAGACCGCTTGGCAGGGTGCCCGACGGCGGTCGGCTTGCCGCGCAGCTGCCGCGTCAGCTGCTCCGCAGCTGGTACATCATGTACTTCCAATTACCTTGGCTACCAGATCGTTCGGCCTCGTGGGTGGTGCCGCGGCTGTGGCGGCAATGGTCGCCCGGGTACGGCGCCGAGGAGGATCTGCGTCACGTCGACGCCGCCATCGGCACACCCGGGCGGTGGCGCGCCGCGCTCGGGTACTACCGCACAGTGGTGCGGGGCAGCCGGCCCCCGGCTCAGTACGCGCGACTGCACCAGCATTGGCTGTCGGCGCCGACGCGACCGACGCTGTACCTCCACGGTAGCGACGATGGGTGTGCCTCAGCGGATTACGCGCGGTGGGTGGAAAGGGTGTTGCCGGACGGCAGTGCGGTGGCCAAGGTGGAGCGTGCCGGGCACTTTCTGCAGCTCGAACAGCCCGATGTCGTCGCGCGCCATATCGTCGACTTCCTCGGCAGGGCATCCTAGCGTCGGCGGGAATTGGGGACCGGCAGAGGCGCTCCCCGTCGAGCCTGTTGTTACCGAGGCCTCCACTCGCAAAACGTCTCGATAACTACAGGCTCACACCACAGTTACGGGGTCGGCGGCCCAGCCGGCTTCAGTCCTGGATGGTTGCGGGCAATCAGCGGTAGCAGCAGCCGCCGCGGGGCGTACCGGTAGACCGCCGCCGCAAACCGATTGGGCGCTCCTGGAACGATCACGCCGTTGCCGGCAGCCAGGCCGTCGACCGCGATCCGGGCCACGTCGTCGGCGTCGGCCCATAGGAACGACGGCAGCGACTTCTCGGCTTCTTCGGTGGATATGCCCGCTGCTTCGCCGAAGCCGGTGCGGACCGGACCTGGACACAGCGTGGCAGCCGTGACGCCGGTGCCACGAAGCTCTTGTCGCATCGCCTCGGTGTAGGACAGCACGAACGCCTTGGCGGCGCCGTAGGTGGCCTGGCCGGGCACGGGACCGAACGCGCCGACCGATGCGACGTTGAGCACCGCGCCGCGGCCACGCGCGACCATGCCGGGCACGAATCGGCTGCACAAGTCGACGACGGCACTGACGTCGACCTCGATCAGCTGGAGTTCGGCCTCGGCATCGGAACTGGCAACCGGGCCCAGATTCGACAAACCGGCGTTGTTGACCAGGATGTCCGGGGTGACACCGAGCGCAGCCACCTGCCCCGGGAGGGCGGCCCGATCGGCAGGACGCGACAGGTCGGCGACAAGGACATGTGCCACGCCATCCAGGGATGCAGCCAACTCCCGCAGCCGCTCGGCTCTGCGGGCGATCAACACCAATGGGTAACCGCGGCGGGCGAATTCGCGTGCGATCTGCTCGCCGATCCCGGAGGAGGCGCCGGTGACGACCGCGGCTCCGTCTTTGTTCACAGGCGGGAGCATGGTCTGAGAGCCTAGCCTGGTGGCATGCGCCGGCGCGGACTCTCTGCAGTCGATGCGCAGACGTTGTGGATGTCGGCGAAGATACCCAACGACCAGTTCCTGTTGTACGGCTTCGCCGGCGCGCCGTCCGAGCTGGAGCCGGCGTTGGCGGAGATTCGTGACCGCGCACGCGGTTGTCCGGAGCTGACACTGCGGATCCGGGATCGCGGATTTCTGACCTATCCGGCGTGGGTGGCCGGTGAGATCACCGCCGACCAGTTCGTGGTGCATGACCTGGCCGACCGGACCTGGGGCGGGTGCCTGGCCGCTGTTGCCCGGTTGGGGGAGAACCAACTCGACGCACGGGCGATGACGTGGCGGCTACACGTCTTCACACCGGTCGAGGGAGTGCCTGGCGGCGGCACCGGCACGGTCGTGGTGTTGCAGGCCATCCATGCGCTCGGCGACGGCATCCGGGTTTCGGCGCTGGCCGCCTTGCTGTTCGGTCGGCAAGGGATGGTGCCTGCGGTGGCCGCACCCCGACCGTTTCTGGGCGCGGCGCTGCCGTGGCGCAGCGTTCGGGCCGCACGCATGCATCGGCAACTTGTCCGCGACGCTGAGGCCGGACTGGTTCCCCCGCAGGCGGATTCGCGTCCGGCGCTGCACACCAACACGCGGCCGGCCGGGGTGCGAAGCGTCCGCACGATCCTCCGGCGCCACGATCAGCTGTGCGGGCCAACGGTGACCGTTGCGGTGCTGGCCGCGGTGTCCACGGCGCTGTCGGCGCATCTGCGCGAATTCGGTGACGACACCTCCACGCTTGGTGCCGAGGTGCCGATGGCGAAAGCCGGTGTTCGACAAGCGCATAACCACTTCGGCAATGTCGGCATCGGCCTGTATCCGGATCTCCACTTCGATGAACGGACGAGCCGCATCGCGGAGGACCTCGCGTGCCGACGCCGTCGTGCCGCCCATCCTGCGATGTCGGCGGCGAGCCGAGCGTCCGCGGCCGTCCCGGCGCCGCTGCTGCGGTGGGGCGTAGCGCAATTCGACCCCGATGCGCGGTCGCCGACGGTCACGGGAAACACAGTGGTCTCCAGCGTCAACCGTGGAGCAGCGGACCTCACCTTCGGTGAGGCACGAGTTGTGCTGACGGCTGGGTATCCGGGCTTGTCGCCGATGATGGGCCTCACGCACGGTGTGCACGGCATCGGCGGCACCATCGCGATCAGTGTCCATGCGGCGGAGTCGGCGATCGGCGACGTCGACGCATACCTGGAACGGTTGGACGCAGCGCTCAGCTAGGACGGCGTAGCGAATCGATCCCACAAACAAGGGCGGCGACCTTGCCCTGCAATTGCATGTGCCGCACGCCGCGGCGATCTCGTCGTGCCATTTGCGCATCAATGCGGACGGCACCGGGCGTGGTGCGGCCGATCTCCGACTTCAGGACCGCGAGCAGTGCCGACGCCGCGAACATTCACGGCGCCACCCTCAGCGCGGACGGGGGCTGGGCGGCGGTTTAACACATGGCCTAGATTCTGTTACATGACTGCCTACGACGTCGGAGTGCTGATCCTGCGGGTGGCGCTGGGCCTGACCATGGCCGCCCACGGCTACAACAAGTTCTTCGGGCCGGGAGGGCTGGCGGGCACCGCGGGCTGGTTCGACAGCATGGGGATGAAGCCGGGTTCATTTCACGCCAGGATCGCCGCGACCACAGAGATGTCCGCGGGCGTCGGGCTGGCGCTCGGGCTGCTCACCCCAGTCCCCGCCGCCGGTTTCGTCGCGCTGATGCTCGTCGCCGCTTGGACCGTGCACCGGCCCAACGGCTTCTTCATCGTCAAGGAGGGCTGGGAGTACAACTTGGTGCTCGCGGTGTCAGCCGTCGCGGTGGCCACGATCGGCGCGGGCAAGCTCAGCCTGGACTACGCGCTGTTGCGCACCACCGGCGTCTCCGACTTCCTCCACGGCTGGTGGGGTCTGCTGATCTCCGCCGGGCTGGGCCTGGCCGGTGGCATCGGCCAGCTGGCCATCTTCTATCGGCCGCCCGCGAAGGCCGGTGTCTAGAGTCCTGAGGCATTGATTCGGGCGGTGGGGGCGCGGCGCGGTTTCTTGGTCCTGTTGTTGTCACAGCGGTCACGTGGGTAACGGCTCCAGAGGACTATGGTCGTCGGGATTGTGATACCGCATGCGCTATCACATTTGGA
>DATFCF010001072.1:0-14442 GCA_035253445.1 Mycobacterium sp. | reverse complement strand
CCTTCGCCGCAAAACTCCGCCCTGCCGCCGAAGCTCAGCGGAAGCTTAGACGAGAAGCCATGAAGTTGAGACCGACTTGGCCGCACGCTCGTATTGTTGGTGCGTGACTACGACGCCAGTCCTCGCCCCGGTCGGTGGGCGCGCGGTCCCGCTGCAGGATGTCCCCGACCCGGTCTTCTCGCAGGGCATGGTGGGCTACGGAGCCGCAATCGATCCTCCGCGCGGGGTGATCGACGCCGTCGCTCCGGTCAGCGGTAAGTTGCTGAAACTCATGCCGCACGCCTACATCGTCATGACCCCCGACAACGTCGGCGTCCTGGTGCACCTGGGCCTGGACACCGTTGCGTTGAACGGCGAAGGGTTCACCACGCATGTCAGCCAGGGTGACGACGTCGTCGCGGGTCAGGTCGTCATCACCTACGATGTCCCGTCGATCGAGGCAAAAGGCCTCAATCCCATTGTCCCCGTTGTGGTCATGGACGAACGCGAGTCTGGCAACGTCATCCCGTCGGAAGCGGTCACCTCGGGTGCGGCTATCGATTCCGGGGCAGTTATATTCACGGCGAACAAGTAGATGGAAGTCGTAATCCTGCAGGGCACCAAGGAGATTGGCTGCATCGCGGCCGACGCCATCGGCGCGCTGCTCCGTCGTAAACCGGACGCGGTGCTTGGGCTCGCCACCGGATCGTCGCCGCTGGCGGTCTACGACGAACTGGCAGCGCGCTGCGACGCCCGGCTGATGTCATTTCGACAAGCCCGTGGTTTCACCCTTGACGAGTACGTCGGCCTGCCCGCCGACCATCCGCAGCGGTACCGGACAGTCATCGGCACCGTGTTCGCGTCCCGGGTCGACTTCGCGCCCGGCGCGGTCCAGGGCCCCGATGGCCTGGCCTCCGACATCCCGGCCGCATGCACGGCGTACGAGGACGCCATCCGCGCAGCGGGCGGAGTCGACCTGCAGATCCTCGGGATCGGCACCGACGGGCATATCGCGTTCAACGAGCCGGGGTCCTCGCTGGCGTCCCGAACCCGTATCAAGACGCTGACCATGCAGACGCGGATGGACAACGCCCGCTTCTTCGGCGGGGACGTCGACTCGGTGCCAACGCACTGCCTGACGCAGGGGCTGGCCACCATCATGGAAGCCCGTCACGTAATCCTGGTCGCGATCGGTCACACCAAGGCCGAAGCCGTGCATCGTCTGGTCGAGGGCGCAGTCAGCGCACTGTGGCCGGCGACCATCCTGCAGCATCATCCGCATGTGACGGTGCTGCTCGACGACGCCGCGGCTCGCCGGCTTCAACTCGTCGACTACTACCGCGAGACCTACCGCTCCAAGCCGGAATGGCAGGGCATCTGAGTGCTGCTGGCGACCGACACCCTGCTCACCGGCTCAGAGCTGTTGCGGCCCGGGTGGATTGAGGTGTCGGGTGACACGGTGGCCGCAATCGGCGCCGGAACTCCGTCCCGGCCGGCGGATCGCGATCTCGGCGCGATGACCGTCGTGCCGGGCTTCGTTGACACGCATCTGCACGGCGGCGCAGGAGCGAACTTCTCCACCGCGGCGCACGCCGATACGTCCACCGCCGTGGAGTTGCACCGTCGGCATGGCACAACGACCCTCGTCGCCTCCCTCGTCACCGCCGGGACGGCTGAATTACTGCGCCAGGTAAGAGAATTGGCGGATGACTTTCGTACCGGGGTGATCGACGGAATCCATCTGGAAGGCCCCTGGCTATCCCCAACACGGTGCGGTGCTCACCAACCGTCCCTGATGCGGGACCCTGACGCCGGCGAGATCGCCCGCGTTCTCGAAGCAGGTGCAGGGGCCATTCGCATGGTCACCATCGCGCCGGAACGCGACGGCGCCCTGACGGCAGTCGGGCAGATCGTCGACGCGGGCGTAGTGGCTGCCGTCGGTCATACCGAGGCGACCTATGAGCAGACGCGCGCGGCGATCGCGGCCGGCGCGACGGTCGGCACGCATCTGTTCAATGCAATGCGTCCGATCGATCGCCGTGAACCCGGCCCGGCCATTGCGCTTCTCGAGGACCCTCGGGTGACCGTCGAACTGATCACCGATGGCGTACACGTCGATCCCGCCATCTATCGGCATGTGGCGCGCAGCGTCGGACCCGACCGACTGTCGTTGATAACCGATGCGATGGCCGCGACCGGGATGGCCGACGGCGTGTATCACCTTGGGCCTGTGGCGGTAGACGTCGTCGATGGCGTGGCGAGGGTGGCGGGAACGGACACCATCGCCGGCAGCACCGCGACCATGGATCAGGTGTTCAGGTATGCGGTCATCCACAGCGGGTTACCTCGGGACGAGGCGCTGATGGCCGCCGTACGTCAGGCGTCGATCAATCCTGCCCGGGCGTTGGGTCTGCCGTGCACGGGGCTGGTCTCGGGGGCCACCGCCGATTTGGTGGTGCTGGACGCAGACCTCGCCGTGACGGGCGTGCTGCGCCGAGGATCGTGGGTCGAGCTCTGATCAGCTTGTGTAGGAGATGAATTCGGCAACGATGTGACCCAGTTCGGCGCCCTTTTGTTCTTGGATGAAATGACCGGCGCCCGGCACGGTGGTGTGGTTCTGGCCTCGCGCACCGGGGATCCGCTCGCGAAATAGGGTGTCCCAGCCCCGGGTTGCGGGATCCCCATCGGAGTACGCGGTCAGGAAGGGTCGGTGCCATCGCTCGAGTTCGGCCATGGTGGCTCGGCCGATCGCGGCACCCGGGTCGTTGCGGGTGAGCGGCACCAGCGCGGTGAGCTGGCGCAGCCCGGCCTTGTATGACCGGTCGGGAAACGGAGCGTCATAGGCCGCCAGCACGTCAGCCGCCAGCGGTCCGGCCACCGCGTTGAGGAAGACGCTCGGGACGATGTCCGGCGACCGCTGATAGAACAGCACGTAGTCGAGAAGCGTTTCCTGCAACAACATTCGGTCGTCGCCGACACCGTGATGCGCCCAGGTGAGAGTTCCCGCCAGAGCTGGGTCGCACGTATGCAGGATCGTGTTGGTCGCGACTACCCGCGCGAACCGGTCGGGGTCGCGGGCCACCACGCTCAACCCGATCGGGCCTCCCCAGTCCTGCACGACGAGCGTGATCTCACGCAAATCCAAGCCGGCGATCAGGGCGTGAATCCAGTCGATGTGACGGGCGAAGGTGTAGTCGGTCGGCTCGGTCAGTTTGTCGGAGCGACCGAAGCCGATGTGGTCGGGTGCAATGACCCTGAGTCCAGCATCGCGGAGGACGTGAATGACATCGCGGTACAGGAATGACCATGTGGGTTGCCCATGGAGGAGAACAACGACGGGTCCGTCGGCTGGACCCACGTCCACGTAGTGCATTCGCAACGCCGGCACGCCCCTCGTTTCGACCTGCACGTAGTTGGGTGTGAAGTCATAACCCGGCAGGTTCGCGAATTGCGCGTCAGGCGTTCTCAGCACGGTCATTCACGAATCTTTGCACCAGCACCCGCCGCTGAATCACGCCCCGGCTACTGAGGGAACAGAGTGGCCGTAACCGCTGAGCCGCTTGGAGTAGTAATCGTCCGGGGTCGGTTCGGCATGGGCCACTGGACTGAGGGCCAGGGCCAGGCCGGTCATGGACACCGCGAGTGCTGCCGCGAACGTCATCTTCCCTCCCTCGTGGCCGGCACATGGGATCGGGCTGTCTGCGCCCTTCGGCGATGAAGGCAGTGGCTACTCCGGCCTCGCCTGGGCGAAGTCGCGTTTCAACGTGGCGTGCTGCGGGGCGTTGACTGCGTCAAGCAGCCCGGGGTTTCTCTGCCCGCCTACGGCTGCGGGAACGGCGCCCAGCGCTTGTTGAATCCGGCTTTGCGCAACGCGATCTGATCCGCCCGCTGCTGCTCGGTGACGAAGTCGCCTGTTGGCAGGTAGCTCTCGAGCTCCTCGTGAGTCATCACGCGTTGATCGACGATGCGGGGCAGATTCTGGGGTTGGGGCCCGAGGTCTTGGAACCGGATCGAGATCGTGCCCTGGTTCAGACCGCCTGTGGAGACCCAGTTCGCCGCGCCCGGGTCGGTCGGGGAGATGACAAATGTGTAGGTGCCGTCCGAATTCCGTTTGGCTTGTTCGTTGTTCAGGCTGGTCGGCTGGTCCCGGTAGTTGTCGGTGATGGTCCAGTCGTTGTACGTCGGAACGATGAAGTAGTTGGCGTCGCCTCGATCGATGGTGAGCACGATGACCTGGTTGTCGTCGAGCTCGTAGTAACCGTGGCTTTGCAGCTGATTCGCGAGAAACTCTGCGTTGCTTGATGGTTGGCTGATCTCGTTCGCCGTGCGGGTTGCACCGGTCTCAGGATCGGTCGTCGCCAGCGCCATGTACTTTGACTGCTCCGACACACCCCTGATCGCCAAGATCGCGGCGGTGAATATGCCGCGGACCACCGGCGGCATACATGGCAGCGGCGGAATCAGCGAAACCAGTGCTGTCAACAGCGGATTGGTCGACACCAGCGGTCCGAGGAGGGCGAATCCTCCCAACTGAGCGAACAGGCTGTTCGGTGGGCCGCCGACACGCTCGATCGCCAAGCTCATCGGCTCTTCTGCATTCCAATCGCCCAACGTGTCGCGCGCCGCGATGATCGTGGAACTCGAGGTGAGCTGGATGTGGTTGCGCCGGCCGTTCGCGGGTTCACTGCTCACGGTGATGACGAACGTTCCGTCCGCGTTGATGTCGAAGTCGTCCGCGGTCAGGATCGACGACGTCGTACCGGCCAGCCCTTCCAGCACGCTGAAGCTCGTGTCCGCGGGCCGGCCGTTCTCGGTGAGATCGCTGAAACGGCCGGTGATCACATACTGCGACGATGCGCTGACCGGCATGAAGCGGTAGATGGTGTCGGGGTTGTCGTAGAGGATGCGAGTGCCGCCGACAGACTGTCCGTACCAGGTGTGCGGCGGGGCGACCTGAGTGACCACCGTCGGCGTCAAGGGGTTGAGCAGCTGTTGCTGAAACGCCGCGGCCAAGGCGTACTCGTCGACGGCCCTGTCCAGAGCCGCCACATTCTCCTCGTCGGGCCCGCCGGGGAACTGCTGTTGTGCCGCGGATAGAAATCCTTGCCGCAGAAAGAGTTTCATCAATACAACCGGCAGCGTGTTGACGGTCTCGGCGGCAAGGCGTTCCGCGGCGAGTTGCTCCGGAGTGCCGAGCGGACTGACCGCCGCCGTCGCGACGCTTTGCTCCGCCACTGCGGACTGGGTCACCGCTGGCGCCGGTGTCGTGGTTGGCGTGGCGTCGGCTTGGGTGCGCCGCGCCGTTGCCGCCACGGACAACATGGCCAGGGATTCGGCAGGAACGCCCGGGTCCGCCGGAGGGGGCGTCACGACCGAGGTGTCGCTGTCGGCGTCTGCTTCGTCGGCGGAGATGGTCACGGTCTGCGCGGTGACCGTCGACTTCGGCGTGGACGTGCCGGTGTCGTCATCGTTTGTTGACTCCGCCTCCGGCGCAGACGCACCGGTGCCGGTGGTGTCACTTTCCGATGGCTCGCTGTCGTCAGTGGACGACGACGGATCGGTGGTGCCCGACGGACTGCTCGATGGTGCCGAGTTCGGCGACGATGCTTCGGACGATGACGACTCACCCGAAGTCGCTTCGCCGTCCTGCGCCGAAGCGACCGCGGCGCCGTTGGCGATCGCCGCCCCGATCCCTAGTGCGACGGCAAGCCCGCCGACCCTGCCGATGAAGCGTCCGTAACCGTTGGGCGTCGTTGCCATGGGAGGAGCCCTTCTATGAACTCTCCCGGTACCGTAGTCACGTGACTACAGTTAGCGCAAGAGTCGGTTCATCGCGCGGCTCTATCCCGCTGGGCAGGGATGAAGTCGTTGCCGCGGTTCTGGAGGCCGCCGCCGATCTGTTTGCCGAACGCGGTCCGTCGGCCACCTCCATCCGCGACATCGCGAAGCGCTCGAGTGTCAATCACGGCCTGATTCATCGGCACTTCGGAAGCAAGGACAGTCTCGTCGGCGCGGTGCTCGACCATCTCGGCCAGCACCTGGCGCAACTTCTTGCCGACAGCGCTGATGGAGCCGAGATCGGGGCAGCGGTCGACCGGCAGTTGCGGGTCCTCGCCCATACGTCACTCGACGGGTATCCGATCGGCGAACTTCAGAGTCGCTTCCCGACGATGGAAATGCTGCTGGACAGTGTCCGGCCGCGGCACTCCACGGAGGTCGGTGCGCGGCTGGCGGCGGCGCACACCATCGCCTTGCAGCTCGGGTGGTGCCTGTTCGACGGCTTTCTGCGCGCGTCGACCGGTCTGGAGGACCTGGACGATCGCACCTTTGCACGCTCTATCGGTCAGACGGTCGGGCTGATCCTCGACGCCGACGGGCCGGCCTAGTTAATGTACCATATGGTACATGATTACGGACTGTGCCATCGACATCGATGCACCGGCCGGCGCGGTGTGGGAGGTCTTCAGCGACGTGGAGCGCTGGCCCGAATGGACCGCCTCGGTGACGCGGCTCGTTGCACTCGACGGACCGCAGATCGCTGTCGGCAAGCGTTTCGAGATCAAGCAGCCGCGCATGCCGAGGCTGGTCTGGGAGGTCACCGAAGTGACACCCGGGGTGGCGTGGACGTGGGTGCAGCGCTCGCCCGGCGGATTGACGGTGGCGCGCCATGAGGTCATCGCCGAATCCGGGCAGCGCACCCGAGTTCGTCAGCAGATCGACCAGCGCGGTCCGGTTGGATCGTTGGTGGGCTTGCTCATGCGTGGGATGACGAAACGCTATCTCGGCCTGGAGGCCGCGGGACTCAAGGCCCGAAGCGAGCAGCGGCACCTCGATGGCCCGGCCTCCTGATCTCGAGCGGCGCCAGGAGCTGCTCGACGCGGTAGTAAAGGAATTCGCGACCGGTGGCATCGGTGACCGCTCACTTCGCGAGGTCGCCGCCGCCGTCGGCACCAGTCATCGAATGCTGTTGCACCACTTTGGATCACGCAACGAGCTGCTGCTGGCGAT
Source organism: Mycobacterium sp. (assembly GCA_035253445.1). Classification (GTDB taxonomy): domain Bacteria; phylum Actinomycetota; class Actinomycetes; order Mycobacteriales; family Mycobacteriaceae; genus Mycobacterium. The sequence continues at coordinate 7,455 of DATFCF010001072.1, read as the reverse complement.
CGTCGAGGAGGTCGAGCGGCGTCAGATGGCCTTGCTGCCTGAGCTCCCGAAGGAGCCTGCGCAGGCAATCGCCGCGATGTGGGCCGACCTTCGACGGCCCGAGCTGCGCCCGTTCGAGCGCCTCTTCTTCGAGTGCTATGCGCGCGGTGTCCAGGGTGAGCAGCCCTTCGACCGGATGCTGCCGGGCGCCGTGGAGGTGTGGCTTGCCCACGGCGCGACGGCGGACAGGGCGGTGGATCCGGCACTGATGCGCCTCGGCCTCGCGGTCGCGCGTGGTCTGCTGCTTGACCTAGTAGCGACCGACGACGGCGACGGGGTGGACGCGGCAGCGCAGGCCTTCGTCGACCTCGTTCGGCAGGCTGGCGTTTAGGTTCCGCCTGCCAACGGGTAGCTCTGTGGGTTCGGGGGGTCGGTGTCCTGACCAGCGCGCCTGCGTCCGTCGCCGCCGTGGTGGGCGCCGTGGGCTCCGGTCGAGTGGAACTGGGACCTGAATGCCTGGGGTGTCTGGTGGAACGGAGAGTTCAAGACGGCCCCGTTCTGACCTGAACGCCGAAGGACGGTCGCCCGGGGCGTCACGACTGTCCACCCCGCCGATAACCACCAGCACCCGCCGAATCTGAAGTTGTGCAGGACGATCCGCCCGAAATCTCGTGCACAAGCACTGTTTGGACCGTTACTCCTCGCTGCTGAGCCGGTCGCCGATGAACTGCAGCAGTCGCGGGTCGTCGGAGGTGAACCGGTCGACCTCTTCGCCGCCGTCACAGCGCAGCAATGCAATCGTCACGCCGCTGCGGTTCCTGGACATCACTTCCCAGACCGCGCCGGCGTCCTGCCAGCGTTGAAGTTCTGCGACCCGATCGACGTTCATGTCCCTACGATTCCACCGTAGGCTGCTGGCCGTGGATGCTGCACACGCCGTCGCGGCCGGCGCAATTCTCGTCTGGCTGGGCATGGTGCTGGCAATTTCGTTCATCGAGACCCCGCTGAAGTTCCGTGCTCCCGGCGTCACTCTGCAGATCGGGCTTGGCATCGGGCGCTTGGTGTTTCGTGCGCTCAACGCCTGCGAGCTCGCGCTGGCAGCTGCCGTCGTCGCAGCCTTCGCCGTCCGACCGCCGACGACGGGAATCGCCGTCGCGGCTGGCATCGCCGTCGTCGCCCTGCTCGCGCAGGTGCTGATCGTGCGGCCGCGGCTCACCCTTCGCTCCGACGCCGTGCTGGCCGGGGACGACGGGCCACGGTCGCGGGCGCACTGGGCGTACGTCGGCCTCGAAATTCCGAAGGTGATTGCGCTGCTCGTGGCGGGGATCTTGCTGCTCACCACGTGAGACGATCGTGGGATGCGGTTGGGATTGCACGCTCTGGGCATCGGGACGGGCGCCCAACGTACGGTCATCGACGCCGTCGCGGCCGCCGCCGAGAAGTGCGGCTTTGCGACGCTGTGGTCCGGCGAACACGTCGTGATGGTGGACCGGTCGGCGTCGCGCTATCCGTATTCCGACGACGGCCAGATCGCTGTGCCCGCCACTGCCGACTGGATTGATCCGCTGATCGGCCTGAGCTTCGTCGCCGCGGCCACGTCGACTATCGGCATCGGGACCGGAGTGCTCTTGCTGCCAGAGCACAATCCGGTGTTGGTGGCCAAGCAGGCCGCCACACTTGACATGTTGAGTGGGGGCCGGCTCACGCTTGGCGTCGGAATCGGTTGGTCGAAGGAAGAATTCGATGCTCTCGGGATCTCGTTCGAGCGTCGCGCGGCCCGCACCGCGGAATACGTTGCGGCGATACGTACCCTGTGGCGTGACGATGTCGCTTCCTTCGACGGTGAGTTCGTGCGTTTCGAATCGGTGCGAGTCAACCCGAAACCGTTTGCCAACAAGCGCATCCCGATAGTGCTCGGCGGCAACAGCGACGCGGCGCTGCGCCGGACCGCCGCGTGGGGTGATGGCTGGTATGGCTTCAACCTGGACGGTGTGGACGCCGTGGCCGAACGCATCGCATTCCTGAACCGGTTGTGCGGCGAACGCGGACGGGATCCAAGCGAGCTGCAGCTGTGCGTTGCGTTGCAGGACCTGCAGATTCGAGATGTCGGTCCGCTCGCCGAGCTGGGTGTCGACGAGCTGGTTGTGGTCGGCGAGCCGCCCGGCGATCCGCATGTCGCCAACGATTGGGTGTCGGCGCTGGCCGAGCACTGGATGTCGGCGATGCATTAACCGGCTAGTTCCCGTACCCGGCGGCGCGCATCCTCGGCAGCCTGTTGTTCGCGCGCGTACAGCCGACCGTAGGTGAAGCCGTTTTCGCCAGGCGTGGTGCCGGCGGTGAGTGCAAGTCGGCGCAACGCGGCCGACGCCACCACGCCGTCCTGATGATCGCCCAATACCCGCTGAATCTGCTTGTAGTGCTTCACCGTTGCCTTCGCAGGCTTCTGCACCCGCTGCCGAAGCTCCGCGGCGTACCGGGCGCGTTTGGCGGCCTTGCGTGCCCGGTGCAGCAGGCAGGGCCGAGCTCGACCTCGATTTCCCGCCACGCCAGCAGCCGGTGGTCGACCGACGCGCGCACATGGTCGTCGTCGACCTCGGCGCACAGCCGGTGGCGTCGTGGGTCGGTGATCCGATAGCGGTCGCGCACCGTGCGGATGGTCGCCACGTTGACCAACGGCTTGCCCAGCCGTATTCCGGTCAGCATGTCGGCGAGCTCGGACGGCGGCGACTCCGAAACCGCGGTGCGGATCTCCACCCGTCCCTCGGCGTCGGGGACATTCAATTGCCAGCCGGTGTCGTCGTCCCCGTCGCGGCGCCGCAGCAGTACCCCATGGGCCTGAAGATCGCCGTCGGCGGTGTCGTAGTAGGCGCTGTCCAGGTGGACGGTGCTCCGCTCCACGTCGGCGCCTGCCACGATGTCGTCGAGGCGGGGCAGCGCGAAATGCTCGTCGACTTCTCACTTCAGTTCGCGTTCCAGCACTTCCTCCATGGCCTGAGGCTCCGCGGAACCGGCGCCGGCGAAACATCGATAGGTAGGTAAACCTACCCTCACTAACTGCGGTAAGCTCGGTTGTCGATGACCGAGATTGACGAGGCGCTCAAACCCGTCCTGCCGCGCGAGTTGACCTCCGTTTCCGATTCCGTGCGTGCGGTGGGTGCGCCGCCGACGCCGATCATGGCCGAACCGTACGACCTCCGGCTCGCGGATCCCGACGGCGACGCCGAGATGCTCTCGGAATGGATGAATCGTCCACATCTGGCGGAGGCATGGGAGTACGCCTGGCCGCCGCAGCGATGGCAGCGTTATCTGCGCGCGCAACTCGACGGTGAGTACTCCCGTCCGTTCGTCGGCAGCTTCCAAGGTGCTCCGTTCGGGTACATCGAACTGTACCGGGCGGCAAAGGATTCCATCGCCCCGCGCTATGACGCTGAGCCCCATGACATCGGTTTGCACGCCGCGATTGCGGAGCACAAGTTCGTCAACCGCGGTATCGGCGCTATCGTGTTGCCCCGCTTGGTAGCCAGTGTCTTCGAGCTCGAACCGCAGTGTCGGCGCATCATGTTCGACCCCGACCATCGCAACAGCGGCGCCCGCCGGCTCTGCGAGTACGCCGGGTGCACCTTCCTCGGTGAGCACGACATGTCGAACCGGCGAATGGCCCTCTACGCCCTGCCGCGATCACCGTCCGACGTAGCCGCCGTCGACTAGCGTTGGCGGCATGAAGAAGCCGCTGCTGTGGGGCCTTGGCATCGTGATCGTCGTGATTGTCGTCGCAGTGGCGGCGGGCCCGTGGCTTTACCGCGAATTCATCGCCGGCGACGCCGATCCCGAGCTCGCCTTGCCGAGCCAGACGCAGGCCGCGACCACCGACGTCGACGGGACGTGGACCGTGGTGCCGGGCCCCAGCGAGGACGCCAAGCGCACACAGGCCGGCTACCGCGTCGACGAGGTTCTTCGGGGTTCACCGCTGACCGTGAACGGACGGACGCCGCAGGTGACCGGGGAAGCCGTGGTCGCCGGATCGAAGCTCGAAACCGCGACCTTCACCGTCGACGTCGCATCGATCACCTCACCGGAGAGCGCACGCGACAACCAGTTTCGCGGCGCGGAGATTCTCGACACCCCACAGTTCCCGACCGCTGAGTTCCGCGTGACACAGCCGGTCGATGTCGCGGCTGTGCCGGAGACCGGCGCCGCGATCACGCTCAATGTGCCCGCCAGCCTGACGATCAAAGGTGTTACCCGCGACGTCACCGCGAAGGTGGATGTTCAGCGGGCCGGGGAAACGATCATCGCCGCCGGCTCCGTCCCGGTCACCTGGATCGACTTCAACGTCACGCCACCGGATTTCGCGGGGTTCGTCACGGTCCAGCCAACCGGCTCCATCGAGTTCTTGGTCAACCTGGCCAAGCAGTAGTCATCTCGCCAAGCAGTAGTCATCTCGCCGCGAACGTTCCTTACCGCTCGAAGATCCAGCGATTCTTCGAGCGGTAAGGAACGTTCGCCGCCGCAAGAGTCAGGACAGCTCCAGGCTGCCGATCCGCTCGCCACTGTCGATCGACACCAGCGCGGGCACCAGCTCGCTGGTTACCAATCCGTGCCGGCCGGTGAGCCGATCGACGATGTCGAAGCTGGCCGCAATCCGCTCAGGGGAGTCGACAACGACGGTAGTGACCGGGACGCCGCGGGCGAGCTGAATCAACTTGTCGCCGTGCGGTTTATGGTCACCGTGAAAGCCCCAGATGCCGCGCAGCACCGTCGCACCGCTCGCCGCGCGGGAATCGCGGAGCTGCCTGACGATTGCGCGGTGGACCGGGATGCCGTCGTACAGCGCGTCCTCGGAGGTGTAGATCATCAACTTCTGCCAGAGCGCACGCCCGTCCTCGTCGGTGGGCGGCAGGGCGGTAGGGCGGGTCAGCACCTCGCCCTCGCGCTTGCATAGCTGGATGCGTTCCACCGTCATCAGGGGGTCGCGCAGCAGGCTCGCGATTTCGGGCGTCGCGGTGTCGACCTGGCGGCCGGTCCCGACGGCGATCATCATCACCGGAACGTCGGAATTGCGGCTGAAGAAACGAGCGCGCCGACGCTGCCCGTCCTTGGTGCCGTCGACACCGAGAAACACTGCGGCGCCGGCGAATCCATTGCGGTGCAGAACGTCGCACACGGCTCGGTGAGCAGGTACCCCGGCGGCCCGCTCTTGACGGCCGAGATAGACCGTGAGCTTGGCGGTATCCGGTAGGGCCGGTGACGTTCTCGACAGTGTGGCCCGCTCAAGGGTGATCAGGCCGCGCGTGGTCATGGCGACCACTTGGCCGGCGATCCCAGCGATGGTTTCGGCGGTGTCGACTGCGGCGACGGCGATCGGCGGGTCCTCGGACATGCTCAACGATTGATCGCTGCGCAGTTGATGGTGCGGGCCGAAGCTGGCGATACCGCGCAGCACGACGCTGGTCGCCACGGCATTTCGGCCGTACAGATCGAGCAAAGCATCAGCGAGGAAACGGTTTTCGGTGCGCAGGCGCTCAGCGACGTAGACCGTCAGCTTGAGGTAGTCGTCGGTCACAGGCGAGCCCCGATCGACAGGCCCAGCCATGCGGCGGTCAGGCCGAGCGCGAGGCTGACGACGATGTTGGCTACCGCCGGCCAAACCTGACGTTCTTCGGCCAGCCGCTGAGTTTCCAGCATCCACGTCGAGAAGGTGGTGTAGGAGCCGACGAACGCGGTGCCGACCAACAGCGCGAGGTGCGGGGTGAGCGCCAGCCCGGCCAGGAAACCCAGAAGCAGTGCGCCGCTGACGTTCACCGCGAGGGTGCCGAACGGAAAGGGGCGCGCAACCCGACCCGATACGGCGCGGTCGATAAGGAACCGCAGCACCGCACCTGCGCCGCCGAGCAGCATCACACCGGCCCACACGGCTGCGGTCATGCGCGCACCCGGACTCGTCGCACCAGCGCGGTGGCGAAGTAGACGGCGAGCAGGCCGACGGTGATGCTCGCCGCGAAGTAGCCGATGGCCAGGCCGTAGTGGTGGTGTTCGAGCATCTTGAGGATCTCGACCTGCATGGTGGAAAACGTGGTCAGGCCGCCGCACAGGCCGGTCCCCAGCAGCGGACGCCGGTAACTCGACACGGGTAGGCGCTCCAAGAGTCGGGTGGTGAAGTAGCCGAGCAGGAAGGCGCCGACGATGTTGACGACGAAGGTCGGCCATGGCCAGCGGCCCGGGTCTGGCGCGGCCAGGGTCTCGAACGCCGCCCGCGCGAGGGTGCCAAGTGCTCCGCCGACGAACACCGCGGCCAGTTCGCGGCCGTCGAAACTGAACATGAGCCAAAGTATCGCCGTACAGCTTTCGGGGCGGCGTACGACGCGACTGTTTGAGGAGCAGAATCGGGGACATGGCTGCGAACCCACGTGCCGGTCAGCCGGCGCAACCCGAAGACATCATCGATGTGGCACAGGTGGTGACGGCCTACTACACCGTCGAACCCGATCCGGACAACGTCGATCAGCAGGTCGTGTTCGGCACGTCCGGGCATCGCGGGTCGAGCCTGGACGCGGCGTTCAACGAGGCGCACATCGTGGCCACCACGCAGGCCATCGTCGAGTACCGCGCCGGGCAGGGCACCACCGGTCCGCTGTTCATCGGCCGCGACACGCATGCGCTGTCGGAGCCCGCGTGGGCGTCGGCGCTGGAAGTGTTGGCCGCCAACGACGTTGTGGCCATGATCGATTCTGCGGACCGCTACACGCCGACGCCTGCGGTCAGCCACGCCATCTTGGCCTTCAACCGGGACCGTGACGGCGATCTGGCCGACGGGATCGTGGTCACGCCGTCGCACAACCCGCCGCGCGACGGCGGCTTCAAGTACAACCCGCCCAACGGTGGGCCCGCCGATACCGATGCCACCGGTGTGATCGCCAAACGCGCCAACGAGATCTTGCGTGACGGGCTCAAAGGGGTGAAACGGGTTCCACTGGCCCGCGCGTTGCGGACCGCGCAGCGCCACGACTACCTGGACGCCTATGTCGAGGACCTGCCCAACGTGGTCGATGTCCATGCCATCCGTGCGGAGGGGATTCGTATCGGCGCCGATCCGCTCGGCGGCGCCAGCGTGGACTACTGGGGTGCGATCGCCGAGCGGCACAATCTGCAGCTGACGGTGGTCAACCCGCTTGTCGACGCGACGTGGCGGTTCATGACGCTCGACACCGACGGCAAGATCCGGATGGACTGCAGCTCGCCCAACGCGATGGCTGGGCTTATCGCCAACCGCGACAACTACCAGATCGCCACCGGCAACGACGCGGACTCCGATCGGCACGGTGTCGTGACACCCGACGGCGGGCTGCTCAACCCCAACCACTACCTCGCGGTGGCGATCGAGTACCTGTACACCAACCGGCCGGAGTGGCCCTCGTCGACGGCCGTCGGCAAGACCGCGGTGAGCAGCTCGATCATCGACCGCGTCGTCGCGGGGCT
>DATFCF010001071.1:0-5371 GCA_035253445.1 Mycobacterium sp. | reverse complement strand
TTCGTCGCCGCGAATCGGGAAACGCTGGGCACCTCGTCGGACAAGCTTGCGTCGGTGAGCACCGCGCTGGTCGAGAGCCTCGACGACATCAAGCAGACGCTTCACATCGCGCCGAACACTGTCCAGAACTTCATCAACATCTATCACCCCGCCCAGGCCGGCATATCCGGTGCAGCGGTGCTGAACAGTTTTTCGAGCCCGATCACGTTCCTGTGTGGCGCCATCCAGGCCGCGTCGCGCCTGAACGCCGAGCAGTCGGCGAAGCTGTGCGCGCAGTATTTGGCGCCGATCGTCAAGAACCGCCAGTACAACTTCCCACCGTTGGGTTTCAACCCGATTGTCGGTGCGACTGCGCGTCCGAACGAGTTGACCTATAGCGAGGAGTGGTTGCGCCCCGATTATGTTCCGCCCCAACCGGCGCCGAGCGCGCCGCCGGCCGACACGGCGCTGCCACCCGACGGAGCCCCACTGGCCGCCGAGGTACCCGGCGCGCCGCACCTGGCCGCCGAGGAGCACCAGACCAATCCGGCGGATGGGCTGCAGGGCATGATGACACCACCAGGAGCGGGATCATGAGCGGTCGGCACGCGGTCGGTGTGGCCGCCCTCGGACTGGTGATCGTTCTGGCGATGTCGGGCTGCGGCTGGCGCGGGGCGAACACGCTGCCGCTACCGGGGACCGAGGGCCGTGGCTCCGGTGCCTACACCGTTCAGGCGCAACTTCCCGACGTCGACAACATCCAGCGCAATTCTCGCGTCCGGGTCGGGGACGTCACCGTCGGCACGGTGACGGGAATCGAACGGCAGGGCTGGCATGCACTGATCACGATGACCATCAACGGTGATGTGCACATTCCGGCCAACTCCACCGCCACGATCGGGCAAACCAGCCTGCTGGGGTCCAAGCACATCGAGCTTGCGCCCGCCAAGAATGCCGCGCCGGAGGGCAGGCTGCATGAGGGATCGCTGATCCCGTTGTCCTCTGGAAGTGCTTATCCGACAACAGAACAGACTCTTGCAGCGGTATCGATGTTGCTCAACGGCGGTGGGATCGGCCAGATCCAAGACATCACGCAGGCGTTGAGTACCGCGTTCGCCGGCCGTGAGAACGATCTGCGCAGCCTCATCGAACAATTGGACAAGTTCATCTTCTACGTCAACGACCAGGTTGACGACATCATCGCCGCCACCGAGAGCCTGAACAACCTGGCCGGCCAGATCGCTGAGCAGAAACCGGTTCTCGACGAGGCGCTCACGACCATCCCCGATGCGCTATCGGTGCTCAAGGACCAGCGCCAGAACCTCGCCGACGTGTTCGACTCGGTTGGCAAGTTCAGCGCCGTGACCACTGACTCGGTGAACCAAACCAAAGACAGCATCGTCAAGGAACTCAATCAGCTCGGGCCGGTGCTGCAATCACTGGCCGACGCCGGCCCGGCGCTCACTCGCTCGCTGAGTTCCTTCAGCACGTTCCCGTGGGTCAAGGAAAACGTCACGAAGTGGTTCCGGGGCGACCTGGGCAACTTCAACGCGGTGTTCGATCTGACGCTGAATCGGATTGATTCGGGGTTGTTGACCGGTACCCGCGTCGAGGGCGACCTCACCAAGCTGGAATTGCAGTGGGGCCGCACCATCGGCCAACTTCCCAGCCCGTACACCGCCGGCAACCCGCTGCTCGCCCCCTACCGCTTCGATCAGGGCCGGTGACATGTTCGGACTGCATCTGCGAAGGCGAACCGTCATACAGTTGGTGGTCTTCTCAATCATTGCCCCGATAGCGTTGCTGATCCTGGCACTGGACTACGTCCGCCTGCCCAACCTCTTGGACGCCGGCCGCTATGCCGTTACCGTTCATTTGCCCCGGTCGGGTGGCCTGTACGAACGCAGCAACGTCACGTACCTAGGCGTTGAAGTGGGCCAAGTCAAAGAGGTTCGCCTCACCGCCAACGGTGTCGAGGCAATTCTGTCGCTCAATTCACGCATCCCGATACCGTCCGATCTCGACGCGGAGGTGCACAGCCAGACAGCGGTCGGAGAGCAGTACGTGGAGCTGGTGCCGCGTAACGACACGTCGCCGCCGCTGAAGGGCGGTGATGTGATCTCACGGGACCGGACATCGGTTCCGCCGGATGTCAACACGCTGCTCGATGCGACCAACCGGGGTCTGCAGGCCATCCCGGGGGACAACCTCAAGATCGTGATCGACGAGTCCTACAAGGCCTTCGCCGGCCTGGGGCCCGAACTCCTTCGGCTCGTCAAAGGGTCGACCGTACTTGCCATCGACGCTCGAAAAAACTTGAGCGACTTGACCAATCTCGCCGACAATTCCGCGCCGCTGCTGGATACCCAGACCGACACCTCCGATTCGGTCCAGGCCTGGGCCGCACACCTGGCCACCGTCACCGGCCAGTTGCAAACCCGCGACAGCGACGTGCAGGGAATTCTGCGAGAGGGTCCCGGGGCCGTCGGCGAGACTCGTCAACTGCTCGACCGGATCCAGCCGACGCTGCCGATTGTGCTGGCAAACCTGGTCAGCGTTGCGCCTGTCCTGGTCACGTACCAGGCGAGTCTCGAACAGTTACTGGTGCTGCTGCCCATGGGTGTGCATCTGCAGCAAGGTGCGCTGCTAGCCGACGCGCCGACGGACAGCACGTACAAGGGCATCCGGCTGAATTTCAGTTTCAATCTGAACCTACCCCCGCCGTGCACCACCGGCTTCCTCCCTCCGCAGCAAATGCTGTCCCCGAGTGTGCAGGACTACCCGGATCGCCCAGAGGGTGACTTGTACTGCAGAATCCCGCAGGATTCTCCGCTATACGTTCGCGGCGCCCGCAACATCCCGTGCGAAACGCGCCCGGGAAAGCGAGCTCCCACGGCCAAGATGTGCGAGAGCGACGAGAACTATGTGCCGCTCAACGACGGCTTCAACTGGAAGGGCGACCCGAACGCCACGCTGTCTGGTCAGGCCATCCCGCAGCTACCGCCGGGCTCGGCCGCCCCACCACCGCCGCCGCCGCCGATCGCCACCGCTTACTACGACCCGGCGTCAGGCCGCTATGTCGGGCCCGACGGCCGGGTGTACACCCAGGGCAACCTCAATCAAAGCGCCCCGCCGGAGCGAACCTGGCAGAGCATGCTGATCCCGCCGCAGACTCCGTGAACGCGCGATAGTCAGACCATTTCACCAAGGGGTGCGCATGACGTGGGACACGGACTTTGCGCATACCGACGCGCATGGGTGGGTTAGTGCGACCTCTAATGCCGCTGCAGCGCAGCAGGAATCGCGTGCGTGGCGGATGCGAATGCGGATAAGCGTACAGAAGATCGGAGACGGCGCGAAAGTGTGAATGTCGAGTTCGTGCCGTTGTCACGGCGACCAACCAATTTCGACAAAAACGGGCGATTGTGCCGACCACAGCGCGGAAAGCGCCGGCGGCATCTTTCTCTAAGCCGTTATCGCGGATACAAATGCCAAACTGTTGATGCAAGTCGGCGAGCACGAATATGCCTGTGCAACAAGCGATCTGAAACCGGCACTACCCCCACATCATTGCCGATGCGGAGGCCGAATTCACCACCCGCTTGACGGCGTCGGTCGCTGTGTTCGGCAGTGTCAGAACCGGTAGCCGGTCTTGTCTGCCAACTGCTCGAGGTCGGCCTCGTCGTTGCCGGTCAGATCCGCCATGAACGACATGGGAATCCGAGTCCCATTGTCGAGGGCGGTCTTGTGCAGACGGAGGGTTTCGATCGGGGGGAGCCCGCGGAAATATCGAAGCGTGCTCTCAGGCAGATCGTGTACGCCGCGGCTGTAGAACTCGCCCGTCTTGAGCCGAAGCCAGGGGATCGACGCTTCGGGTCCATCGGTATCTGCGATGACGTTGACCACCGCCACCTTCCCCGAGTCGAGCGCCCTACGCAGCGCGGGCCGAAGCTCTTCGCTGTCGGCGACGTACTCGACGTGACAGCCGAAAGGTTCGAATGCCTCGTCGTAGCGCAAGTCGGGCAGCATGTCCCAAGAGCCGATATCGGGCTGAATGTCGTCGTGTACGAGGGAGTTTCCGCCCCAAGAACTGTTGTTCAGGATCACGATGAGAGCGGGCACTTCGTAGCGGGTCAAGGTTTCGATGTCCATGCCGGCCAAACCGATCCCGCCGTCGCCGACAAGAGTCACGATTTGTTTTCCGGGTCGCGCGATACCGGCGCCGAAGCACATACCGATGCCCTGGCCGAGTGCGACCCGAGGGCCCGCGTCAAGAACCTGTCCCGGGAACGTGGCCTTGACGGCGTCGGTGAGATATAGCGAGCCCTGATAGGAGTCATAGATGAATGTCGCGTCATCGTCGACCTCATCCACGATCGCTTGTGCCAGTTCGTAGGTGTGGATCGGATGGCGACCGCTCACCGCCGTCAGCGTGTCAGAGCGGCGCCGCTCATGCGAGGCACGCGCTTGTTCCAGACGCTCAGTCCACTCTGGACGCTCGATGACGGCTCGTCCTGCCGTGCGCTTGCGAAGAGCCTCAATGATTTGTGCAAGTACCAATTTGCTTGAGCCCAGAACGTTGACCTTGCTGTCAAGGCCGAGCCACAGCTCGTCGGCGCTGTCTTGGATCTGGACGTAAGTCGTCGCGTCGGGCGTGGGCCAGTCCGGCGGCTCGAACCAGGACTCCAGTTCTCCTGCGCGCAAACCGATTATCATCACCACGTCCGCCTCGCGCACGAGCGGTCCGCGATAGCCCGAGTGAACTGCCAACGGATGCTTTTCGCTGATGGCGCCGCGGGCAGTGCGACGCGCCGCTGTCGGGGCATTGAGCATTTCGGCCAGCGCCACTAGTTCGTTGCACCCGTCCGACCAGTAGACGCCGTCGCCCGCGACGATCAGCGGGCGTTGGGCATTGGCGAGAATCGCCGCAACCTCATCGACACGGACCGGATCGGCCTGGGTGGCCGGAATTGTCGGGAGGCCCAGCGAGGGAACGTACTTGCGCTGTGCCGCGTCGCCGAAGCTCCATTGGTTGTTCAGCGGGAACTCCAGCACTACCGGCCCGGCGGGGTAGGTCATCGAATCGACAAGTGCCTTGCGAATCCAGTAGGAGTTCAACTCCCAGTCTGTGACGCGCTTCGTCCATTTCGCGACGGACTCGAATGCATCTGCGGCGTAACCCTCTTGCAGCGTCTCCAAACGGTCGCCGGCCGTCCCGTGCTGGCCGACGAGCAGCAGCATCGGGCTGTGTGTTCCGATGCCTTGGGACAGCGAGGACAGGCAGTTGGCCATTCCCGCTGACGCGGACGCGAAGAACACGCCGGGCGTGCGCGTGGCACGACCGTAGGCTTCGGCCGCAAATCCCGCTGCTTGTTCATGCCTGAAGTGCCAC
>DATFCF010001070.1:0-4253 GCA_035253445.1 Mycobacterium sp. | reverse complement strand
CGAGCGCGCGCTGCGCGCCGACCGACCGGCGCCGCACGCCCGTCACCACCCTGCGCCGATCGATGTTGCGGGACAACGTAAACAGGCGATAACCCATCGCCCCGCCGACCAGCGAGCCGAGCGTCGACTCGCTGAGTTCGGCGACATCGGCGACGGTCTCGATGCCGTGCGCATTCAGCTTCTCGGCGGTCTTGGCGCCGACGCCCCACAGCCGTCGCACCGGCAGTGGGTGCAGGAAAGCCAACTCGCGGTCCGGCGGCACCAGCAGCAGCCCGTCGGGCTTGGCCTCCTGGCTGGCGACCTTCGCCAGGAACTTGGTGCGGGCGATGCCGACGGTGATGGGCAGCCCGACCCGGTCGCGGACCTGGGCGCGCAGCCGCGCGCCGATCTCCACCGGCGTGCCCGACACCCGCCACAGCCCGGACACGTCGAGGAACGCCTCGTCGACCGACAGCGGTTCCACCACGGGCGAGGTGTCGTGGAAGACCTCGAATACGGCGTCGCTGGCCTGCGAGTACGCCGACATCCGCGGTGGCACGACTACCGCGTGCGGGCACAAGCCGCGAGCCTGGCGGCCGCCCATCGCGGTGCGCACGCCGTACGCCTTGGCCTCGTAGCTCGCCGCGAGCACGACGCCGCCGCCGACGATCACTGGCCGTCCACGCAACGCCGGATCGTCACGCTGCTCGACGGATGCGTAGAACGAATCCAGGTCAGCGTGCAGGATTGTCGCACCGGACACGAACATATGTTCGCATCAGGGTCCGACGAGTCAGTCGGTTCGCCCGTAGATGCTGGTGACCCAGATGTACACCAGTGTGTCGAGCAACTGCTCCTTGGGTATCGAGGGGCGCTCTTCGGTGAACGACGCGAACAAGGCGCGCTCGTTCATCAGGTTCAATGCCGTCGCGAGGTCATGCGCCGGCAGCGTCGTCGGCACCGCACCCTGGGTGCGCTCAGCCTCGATGGTGGCCGCGGTGCTGTCGATCCACTTCGCCATGTACGTCGCAAGCAGGTCGCGCACCGCAGAGTTCGAGGCGCGCACCTCGTGGGCGGCGCGAGTCACGCCCTTGTGCTTGACGAACGTCTCGAAAAACACGTTGATACCGCTGCGCCACGCGTCATAGCGATCGGTGGGCGGGTTCTGTGCGTGCCGTTCAAACACCGAATCAGCTTCGGTGATCACCTGCTCGAACAGGGCGAGCAGCACCGCGTCCTTGGACGCGAAATAGAAGTAGAACGTCGGCCGGGAGATGCCCGCGCCCTTGGCCAGGTCGTCGACGGAGATCTCGGTGAAGGGTCGTTCTTCGAGTAGCCGCTCAGCCGTCGCCAGAATTGCCTGCTCACGGTCGTCGCCAGACGGCCGGGCAGTGCGCCGACCGCGGGCGGGGCGCGACTGGCTGACGGTGGTCACAGGCCACGACCTTACACGATGTCGAATTTCTCAACACACCGTTGACTTAGTCGACACTGTGTTGATAGCTTTACACCATGACCGAATTTGTCGACGTCGTCATCGTGGGAGCCGGTATCTCCGGCATCAGCGCCGCCTGGCATCTCCAGGACCGCTGCCCCGACAAGAGCTATATGGTCCTGGAGCGTCGCGAGAATCTCGGCGGCACCTGGGATCTGTTCAAGTACCCGGGCATCCGCTCGGACTCCGACATGTTCACGCTGGGCTTCCGGTTCAAGCCGTGGACGTCCGAGAAGGCCATCGCCGACGGCGCGTCGATCATGTCCTACCTGACGGAAACGGTCGCCGAGTACGGCATCGACAAGCACATCCGCTACGGCCACAAGGTCGTCAGCGCGGACTGGTCGGACGCCGACAACAACTGGACGGTTCGTGTCGACCGCGACGGCGAGGAGGTCGAGATCAAGAGCTCCTTCCTGTTCGCCGCCAGTGGCTACTACAACTACGACCAGGGGTACGCACCGGAATTCGCCGGTGAGCAGGACTTCGAGGGCACCGTCATCCACCCGCAGCACTGGCCAGAAGATCTCGACTACTCAGGCAAGAAGATCGTCGTCATCGGCAGCGGCGCCACCGCAGTGACTTTGATTCCCGCACTGGCCGATTCCGGCGCGGGCCATGTGACAATGCTGCAGCGCTCGCCGAGCTACATCGGTGCGCTGCCCGATATCGACCCGTTCACGGTGCGGACGAACAAGGCGCTGCCGGAGAAACCGGCCTACGTCCTGAACCGGTGGAAGAGCATCCTGTTCCAATCTGCGCAGTACAACATCAGCAGGCGTTTCCCGAACTTCATGCGCAAGACGTTGATGACCATGGCCCAGCGGCGCCTGCCCGAGGGCTATGACGTCGAGAAGCACTTCGGTCCCAGCTACAACCCGTGGGATCAGCGACTGTGCCTGGCGCCCAACGGGGATCTCTTCAAGACCATCCGCGCAGGCAAGGCCGACGTCGTCACCGACACCATCGAGCGGTTCACCAAGACGGGCATCAAGCTGGCCTCCGGTGCGCAGCTGGACGCCGACATCATCGTCACCGCAACGGGTTTGAACCTGCAGCTGTTCGGCGGCGCCGAAGTCATGCGCAACGGCGTGCCGATCGAGCTCAACGACACCATGGCCTACAAGGGCATGATGTTGACCAGCATGCCCAACATGGCGTTCACCATCGGCTACACCAACGCGTCGTGGACGCTGAAGGCCGACCTGGTGTCGGAGTTCGTCTGCCGCGTGCTCAAGTACATGGACGCCAAGGGCTATGACACCGTCGAACCGCAGCATCCAGGCAACAGCGTCGACGAGCGTCCACTGATGGACTTCACGCCCGGCTATGTACTGCGCGCGCTCGACTACCTGCCCAAGTCGGGACACGTCGCCCCGTGGCGGCTCAAGCAGAACTACCTACTCGACCTCCGCCTGATCCGCCACGGCAAGGTTGACGACGCAGCGCTCCAGTTCACCAAACACCATGCCGCAGTAGGGGCTTCGGCCTAGATACCTCTTGCGTCTGTCCCCAGCTCCGCGGGGGCCCACGCGCTAGGGGGTGACCACGACAATGCCGTCGTCGTCGCTGTAGGCGATGTGGCCGGGCACGAAAACCACCCCGCCGAACTCGACGGCCGCGTCGCGCACGCCCTCGCCGGTCTTGGTGCTCTTGCGGGGATTGGTGCCCAGCGCCTTGACGCCGATGTCGAGGGTGCGCAGCGTCGCCGCATCGCGCACCGCGCCGTTGATGATCAAACCCGCCCAGCCGTTGTCCTGCCCGAGGCCCGCGATGACGTCGCCGACCAGAGCGGTGTGCAGCGAGCCGTCGCCGTCGACCACCAGCACCCCGCCGTGACCAGGCTCGGACAGCACCGACTTGAGCAGCGCGTTGTCCTCGAAGCACCGCACGGTGGTGATCGGCCCCGCGAATTGCGGCCTGCCGCCGTACTGGGTCAGTTGCAGGTCGCAGCTGCGGACGTCGGGGCCGATCTCGTCGACCAGGTCAGCGGTGGGCCGGGAATCGATGGTCACCGGTTGATGCTAGCGACCTGATTTCTCAACGATGATGTCGTGCAGGAACTGCGCCAGCCCCGGCTCGATGTCGTCGTAGTAGCGGGTGAACCGTTCGTCGGCCAGATACATCTCTGCCACGCAGACGTGCATCTCGTGGTCGACGTCGTAGAACCGGTCGATCGACAGCCGGTGCCGTTCGGCGAGCGCGTTGGCTTCCACGGATCCTGGCGCGACGCCGTTGCGCTTGGCCTGAGCCAGCGCGTCCAGCAGCGCGTCGCCGTCGGCCTTGATGTCCAGCCAGTCCTGTTTGGTGAACTTCGAAACCCGTTGCTGGGACTGCTTCCAGGCGTCGGTGTCGCCCCAGCGCTCCTCGGCCTCGGCCGCGTATTCGTCGCCGAAGGCCGTGGTGCCGAAGATCTCGACCTGCTCCTCCGCGGTCAACTGGATGCCCTCGCGGTGCGCGTTCATCAGTTCCTCCACTGCTTTGATGGTGTGTTGCAATCGGTCGGCCCGCTCCAGCAGCAACTCGCGTTGCCGCTGCAGATGCGCCAACACGTCGGCGTCTGCGTCGTCGAGCAGGGTGCGGATCTCGTCGAGCGGTAACCCGACAGAGCGGTAAACCAGCACCAGATGCAGCCGCTCGATGTCCGCGTCGGTGTAGCCGCGGTAACCCGCAGGGGTGCGGACGCTCGGCACCACGAGACCGATGTGGTCGTAATGGTGCAGTGTTCGAACGGAGACACCCGTGAGGGTGGCTACCGCACCGACGGTCTTGGCGTCCA
>DATFCF010001069.1:0-4754 GCA_035253445.1 Mycobacterium sp. | reverse complement strand
TGACCAGCTTGGCTGCGGCAATAGCAGTCATCTGCCCGACGCACCCGCCGACTTCTGGACGCCCGAGTTGTTCGTCGACGAGTTCCACACGGTGCGCAGTGCGCTCGGCATCGACGAGTACCACCTGCTGGGCCAGTCGTGGGGTGGAATGCTGGGCGCCGAGATCGCGGTCCGGCAACCACCTGGGCTGACGTCGCTGGCGATCTGCAACTCCCCCGCCTCGATGGCGCTGTGGATGGCCGCGGCCGACGAACTACGTGCCCAGCTGCCGCCCGAGACCTTGGCCGCCCTCGAGCATCATGAAGCGGCCGGCACGCTGACGGACCCCGAGTACCTGGCCGCCAGCGACGAGTTCTACTGGCGCCACGTGTGCCGTGTCGTACCGACGCCGCAGGACTTCGTCGACACCGTGGAGCAGATGGAGGCAGACCCGACGGTCTATCACACGATGAACGGCCCCAACGAGTTTCACGTCCTCGGCACGCTGCGGGAGTGGAGCATCATCGACCGGCTGCACTTGATCACCGCACCCACCCTGGTGGTCGCAGGCGAGTTCGACGAAGCTACACCCGCGACCTGGCGGCCCTACGTCGAGCACATCCCCAACGCCGAGAGCCATGTGTTCCCCGACACGAGTCATTGCACCCACCTGGAGAAACCAGAAGAGTTCCGCGCCGTCGTCGCCGAATTCCTCTCCAGCCACGACGCCGACCACGAACTGGCCGACACCGCCCGGATCTAACCCGCTCTCGACCCGACAGGACCCGCCATGGACGTCTCTGCCCCACGCGCCGCCGACGCAGCTCCCGCCACCGGCGCCGATGGCCAGCGCGCGCTTGAATCCTTCGGTTACACACAGGAACTCAGTCGCTCGGTCGGAACCGTCGACCTTGTGGTCTACGGCCTGGTCTTCATGGTCCCGATTGCGCCATGGGCGATCTTCGGCACCGTCTACAACAGTGCGTCGGGCATGGTCCCGTTGGTGTACCTCATCGGCCTGGTGGCCATGGTGTTCACGGCGTTGGCCTATGCGCAGATGGCCAAATCGTTCCCGCTGGCGGGTTCGGTCTTCTCGTATGTCGGCCGCGGAATACACCCCGGCGTAGGCTTTTTCGCCGGGTGGGCAATCCTGTTGGACTACTTGCTGATACCAACCCTGCTGTACGTCTTCGCCGCCGAGTCGATGATCGGCTTGTTCCCGGATACTCCACGTTGGCTCTGGGCGATCGTGTTCGTCGTCGTCAACACGGTGATCAATCTGCTCGGAGTCGACTCGCTGAAGATGGCCAACCGCGTCTTCCTGGCCATCGAGCTGGTGTTCGTCGCGCGCTTTGTGGTGATCGCGGTACGGGCAATCAACGGTGACAGCCTGCCCGACGTCGGTTGGAGCACAACGCCGATCTGGAACTCTGAAGTCGTCAGCGCACCACTGATCGCGGCGGCACTGTCGATCGCTGTGCTGAGTTTCCTTGGCTTTGACGGCATCTCCACCCTGGCCGAGGAATCCACCGGCAAGAAGAACCCTGCGGGCCGGGCCATGGTCGTGTCACTGTTCATCGTCGCTTCCCTTTTCATCACCCAAACCTGGCTGGCCAGCCTGCTCGCGGGTGGCCGCGAGTCGTTCCCCGACGACGAGGCGGGCAATGCGTTCTTCCGCCTGGTCGAAGCGGCGTCAAGCACGGGCTGGATGAATGCGTTCTTCGTGGTCAACGTGCTTGCGGTCGGGTTCGCGAACGCCATGGCTGCGCAGGCCGCGACCAGCCGGCTGCTCTACTCGATGAGCCGCGACCGTCAACTGCCGAGCTTCCTGTCGATCATCAGCAGCCGCAAGGTGCCGATGGCGGCGATCCTCGTGGTCAGCGCGCTCAGCCTCGTGCTCGTGCTGTTTTTCGTCGGCCAGATCGCACTGATCTCGTCGCTGGTGAACTTCGGCGCCCTGTTCGGCTTTGCGCTACTGCATGTTTCAGTGGTCTGGTACTACCTGGTGCGCAAGAAGTCGAAGAACTACCTGCTGCACTTGGTCGTGCCGACGCTTGGCTTCCTGATCATCGGCTACGTGCTGTTCAATGCCGACTCGCTGGCGAAGATCGGCGGACTCGTGTGGCTGGGCATCGGCGCAGTGGTGTTCATCGTCAACAAGATTCGCGGCAAAAGCGTGCCAGCGATGGCCGAGGAGCGTGCGTTCCCGGGTGACGGTGCCAGCCCAGCGACGACACCCCCGCGGTGATCTCGTTTAGTCCGACCCAGTGCGTGTTGCCGGGGCCGAGACCGTCGTCATGTTGCCCTCGACGCCGACGACTGAGACCGCGCGGTGAGGTACGGCTGTGAGAGGCTCAGCGCCAGCGTGGTCACGACCACCAGGATGTACACGGGGAGCAGGTGTTCGAAAGTTGTGTAACCAATGGCCAAGTGGACTGCCAGAGCGGGCGCGGTACCGGCGGCACACCCGATCAACAACGACCACCACACCCACCGCTCGCCGCGCCGCCACCCCCACAAGCTGATCAACAGGACTGCCAAACCGGCTCCCATCAAGGCGCCGCCGAACCCTGCGCGGTCATGTGCGATAAACGGCAGGAGCTGCGAATCGGCGGATCGCAGCGTGTCGGACTCAGCGCCGAGGAACGTCAGATCCGTCGGGACGAACACCGACGTCAGCCCGACCGTCGAGATGACGGCTCCCGCAATGAATAACCCGCCGCCCAGGCCAACCATCAGCAGCTGCCCCCACAGCGCCCGTCGCCGCTGCGCTTCCGGACCGGAGGGCAGCAACCGCCAGCGCGGCGTCGAGGGCTTGCGCCACACCGCGAACACGAACATCGGGAACAAGACGATCACCACGAGCGTATGCAGCGGTTCGATGAGGCCGGTGCCAAGGAAGTAGAACAACGTAAGAAACGTGACGGCACCCGAGATCAGGAACGCGTTGCGTGCCCACACCCGGCCCTGCCGGATACCGCCCCATGCCAGCCCGATATACAGCGATCCGATCCCGATCATGTTGCCCGCCATGGTCAGCCGGTCATGCTGCAGGAAGCCCACCAGGTGGCGATTCACAGCGCGGAGATCGTCTACCGACACCCCGAGGTAGTCCCGGTCGTACCACAACAGCACTGGGCCGAGCGTGATTGCGGCGGCACCCACGCCCGCGACGATCATGCCTACACCCACCAAGACGCCCCAGAACCACGACGGCCACCGGCGCGGATCACGCGGAACATCGCGCAGTCCGGGCGCTGGGGTGCATGGCGTGGCGGCCTCGATCACGCGGTTGAACCAGCTTGGTCCTGCCGCGACGAGCACGGCGGGAGTGGCGAGCACCGTCGTCGATGGATCAGCCAGCGCTGCCACCGCGACATCGATATCGGGCTCGGTCAACCGGATCACATCCGGTGCGGCGCCGACGGTCACATTGTCGGCATAGGGCGCAACGGCTTCCGCGACTTCCGGTGCCTCCACGAACGCAATGACCGGACAGGTTCGGCCATCGGTCGCCCGACGCAAGTCGTCAATCTCGTCGATGCGCACAGGTCCGACCTCGATGATGCTCGCGCCCTGTACCGGCAAGACCGCGATCGACTCCCGCGCGACGGAGACCGGTATATAGGCGCCGAAGCGACCTTCCCATTGCGGCGGGACCGGTGGATGGTCGAACACCCACGGGATCCATCGACGTCCTCCGGCATACCTGACAAGCGCCGCCAGAAACCGCATTGCCAGCATCTGGGTCCGGTGCTCACCTAGTACGGCGGCGGCGATCGGACTCAGCGGATGA
The DNA here is from genome assembly GCA_035253445.1 of Mycobacterium sp. Classification (GTDB taxonomy): domain Bacteria; phylum Actinomycetota; class Actinomycetes; order Mycobacteriales; family Mycobacteriaceae; genus Mycobacterium. The sequence goes on along the minus strand of DATFCF010001069.1, from coordinate 979 downwards.
TAGGTCCAGTCCGGCACTCGTCGATTGTCACACGCGTGTACCTGCGGACAGAGACGCAGAATCGTCGATCAGCCCGTCACACCGCAAGGACCGAAGCGCGTAGCTCTTTCGCCAGATCGCCTTTCTTTCCGACGGTGACCTCACCCAGCCCCAGCCACGAGGCCATCGTCCGCAGTTCGGCGGCCAGCGCCTCGGCTACCCGCGACGGCTGCTGGCCCGGCTCGGCGAAGGCTCCGACGACATTCAGAGCATCCCGAGTTCGTTCGGCTTTCAGGTCGACCCGCCCGACCAGCTGGCCGTCGAGCATGAAAGGCCAAACGTAGTAACCGAATTGGCGCTTCGGCTGGGGAACGTAGATCTCGATGCGGTAGTGAAAGTCGAATAGCCTCTGCGCTCTTGGCCGGAAGAAGATCAACGGGTCGAACGGGCACAGCAGCGCAGTCCCGCGATCCCGCCGAGGCACCGTCTGCCCAGCCCGCAGATACGCCGGCGCCGACCAGCCGTCGACCTCGACAGGTTCGATCTCCCCGTCCGCTACCAGCTTGGCGATCGCCGGCTTGGCCTGTTTCGGCGACAGCCGGAAGTAGTCGCGGATATCGGGCTCCGTTGCCACACCCAGTGCGGTGGCTGCTCGCAGCGTCAGCTCGCGAACCGCTTCGTCGTCGTCGATTTCCCGAGCCACGACCTCGGGCGGCAACACCCTTTCGGTGAGGTCGTAGTGGCGGGCAAAGCCGACGCGAGTGGCCGTCGTCAGCACACCCGCAGAAAACAGCGCCTCAGTCACCCATTTGGTGTCGCTGCGGTCCCACCAGGGGCCCTTCCTCCCGCGCTGGTCTTCGCCGACGTGCGCCTCGATCTCGCCCGCCGTCATCGGGCCGTGCTTGGCCACGGCAGCGACGATGTCGTCAGCCAACCGCTGCCGCTTCTTGACGACTTCGGTGCGCCACCGTCCGTGCGTGTACTCACGCATCCGCCAACG
>DATFCF010001068.1:0-3080 GCA_035253445.1 Mycobacterium sp. | reverse complement strand
GCCCGGTGCTTCACATAAACTGGCGAGCATGAACTCGAGCGCGTTTCGGCAGCCTGGGAGAATGGGCCCAGCCCGGGAGGACCCCATGGGCCAGGTAAAACCCGTATACTTTACCTTTTGCCAATCAGTGGCTTAAGCGGCCCATGGAGCTCATCCGCGGCCTGTTGAACGTTCGTGAGCGTCAGCGGGGCTGTGTTGTAACAATCGGCACCTACGACGGCATCCATCTGGGCCACCAGGCCCTGTTGGACCGCCTCAAGGAGCATGCCGCTCGACTGTCAGCGCCGACGGTACTCTTGACCTTCGAGCCGACACCACGGGAGTACCTGAGTCCCGAAGCGCCCCCGGCCCGTCTGACCTCGCTGCGCGAGCGTTGGCGGGTACTGGGAAGGATGCGGGTCGACAATATGTTGGTGCTGCGCTTTGGCGAGGGCTTGCGTAACCTGTCGGGCGAGGCATTTGCCGCACTCCTGGCAAACGATCTCGCCGCCCGGGCGGTCGTCGTCGGTCACGACTTCCGGTTCGGGTGCCGGGGCGAGGCCACCGCGCCCATGCTGGTCGAGGCGGGGCGGCGCCTGGGTTTTGCGGTCGATGTCGTGCCCCCCGTGATGTTGGACGGTGAGCGCGTAAGCAGTAGTGGAGTGCGTGACGCGCTGGGACGCGGCGAGTTTGAGATTGCGAAGCGACGGCTTGGCAGGGCCTACACGATGGTCGGCCGCGTCGTCCCCGGTCAGCAACTCGGACGGAACCTGGGTTTCCCGACAGCGAATCTGCGCATCGAGCGGCGCCGGGCGCCGCTGAATGGCATTTTCGCGGTGCGTGTGCGCGGAATCGAGGCGGCACCGCTGCCAGGTGTTGCAAGTCTGGGCACGCGCCCCACAGTTGGAGGAGTGCACACGCTGCTCGAGGTGCACTTGTTCGATTTCGCGGCGGACATTTATGGCCGTGAGATCGAGGTGGAGTTTGTGGCGAAGCTGCGCGACGAGGAGCGCTTCCCGACGCTGGAATCCCTCGTCGAGCAGATTCACCGGGATGCCGCCCAGGCGCGGCGCATTTTGAACGTTTGAACGAAGTACATGGCTGAAAAACACAAATACGTGCTCAACCTGCCGCAGACCGACTTCCCCATGAAGGCGGACCTGGCGCAGCGCGAGCCTGGAATGGTGAAAGAGTGGGAAGAGCGTGGGACCTACGCGAAAATTCGCGAGGCCTCCCGTGGTCGCCCGCGTTTCGTGTTGCATGACGGCCCCCCGTACGCGAACGGTACCATTCACATTGGCCATGCCATCAACAAGATTCTGAAGGACATCGTCGTCAAGTCGCGGTCCATGGACGGGTTCGACTCACCCTACATTCCGGGTTGGGATTGCCACGGATTGCCCATCGAGCTGCAGGTGGAGAAAAAGCACGGACGTCCGGGCCAGAAGCTCGACGCCGCGGCTTTCCGTGCGGCCTGCCGCGCCTATGCGCAGGAGCAGATCGACCTCCAACGGGCGGACTTCAAGCGTCTGGGTGTGTTGGGCGACTGGGATCACCCTTATCGAACGATGGACTTCTCGTTCGAGGCGCAGCAATTGCGCGCGTTCGGGAAAGTGATCCGCAATGGACACCTCTATAAAGGGGTGAAGCCCGTCCATTGGTGTCTCGACTGCCGCTCCGCCCTGGCGGAGGCGGAGGTCGAGTATGAAGAGCGAACGTCGCCGGCGATCGATGTTGCCTTCCGGGTCGTGGATAGTCAGGCCCTGGCGGATCGCGTCGGACTCGCGCCCGGACGGTTGGATCGCGCGCCGTTCGACCTGATCATCTGGACCACGACTCCCTGGACCCTGCCTGCGAACCAGGCGGTCACCCTGCGCGGCGATTTCACTTATGTGCTGGTGGAAGCTGACAAGGACGGCGAACGCTATCGCCTCATCCTGGCCGCGGACCTGGTCGACTCGTGTCTGCAGCGCTACGGCATGACGAAGACTCTCGTTCTGGCCGAGGCCAGCGGCAGCGCCCTGGAAGGCCTGATGTTGCAGCACCCGTTCGAGGATCGGAAGGTTCCGGTGATTCTCGGCGAGCACGTGACACTCGATGCCGGCACGGGCGCGGTCCATACTGCCCCGGGCCATGGCCACGAGGACTTCGCTGTTGGACAGCGTTACAACCTGCCCGTCGCGAATCCGGTCGGCAACGACGGCCGCTTCTACGCGAGCACGCCGTTGGTGGCCGGCCTGAAGGTGGATGAGGCGAATCCAGTCATCATCGCCGCGCTGAAGGAGCGTGGTCGCCTCGTACACCACGAGCCACTCCGACACAGCTATCCACATTGTTGGAGACACAAGTCGCCGGTGATTTTTCGTGCGACTCCGCAGTGGTTCATCAGCATGGAGCAGAAAGGCCTGCGGGAGCACGCACTGCGCGATATCAAGCGGACGCAATGGACGCCGGAGTGGGGCGAGCAACGCATTGCCGGGATGATCGAGAATCGCCCGGACTGGTGCATCTCGCGCCAGCGGACCTGGGGTGTGCCGATTCCGTTGTTCGTGAAGAAAGAAACAGGGGAGTTGCACCCGCGCACACAGGAACTGATCGAGGCCGCGGCCGCCCGGGTCGAGAAGGGTGGCATCGAGGCCTGGTTCTCCCTGCGGCCCGAGGAGTTGTTGGGTGCCGAGGCCGAGCAGTACGACAAAGTCACCGACGTGATGGATGTCTGGGCGGACTCCGGCCTGTCGTTCGAGTGTGTTGGACTCGAGCGACCCGAGATCGAGGCGCCGGTGGACCTGTACCTCGAAGGCTCGGACCAGCACCGCGGCTGGTTCCACAGCTCGCTCCTCATGTCGGAAGCACTCTACGAGCGGGCGCCCTATCGAGGTGTCCTCACTCATGGCTTTGCGGTCGACGAGAAAGGGCGCAAGCAGTCGAAGTCCCTCGGTAACGTGGTCGCTCCGCAAAAGGTGATGAACAGCCTGGGCGCGGACGTGCTACGCCTGTGGGTCTCCTCTACCGACTACGCGAACGAGATGAGCGTGTCGGACGAGATTCTCAAGCGCATGTCGGACTCCTATCGCCGCATGCGCAATACGGTGCGCTACCTG
>DATFCF010001067.1:0-2004 GCA_035253445.1 Mycobacterium sp. | reverse complement strand
CGCCATGTCAGGTCCGCTTGTTGATGCGCATTCTGGGATACCGGGCTCCACGGTGTGGGTGTCTCAACTGATCGTTCCCGGCGGCAGTCGCATAGAGTTCCACCAGTACGATCCGCCCGGACCCACAAGCGATTTCGAAATCCACCGGCAAGGGCTCAACCACATTTCGTGGCACGTCAAGGACGTTGACGCTGAGTTCGCGCGGTTGAAGCAAGCCGGCGTGCGGATCAAACGCGAGCCCATCGATCAAGACATTCCCGATCATCCGGCTGGCGGCTATCGAGTGGGCTTTTTCTACGACCCGTGGGGCCTGATTCTGGAACTCTACGGGCCGATGCAAACCACTGAATAGCGGCGGGTCAGCCGCTGTGGCTGCCCGGCGGCGGCGGCTTGACGGGCTGGGCGGCCAGCCCGTCAAGTGCATCCTGCAGTCGTAGCGCGAGCTCCAGTGTGAACCGCCTGTCTACGTCGGACAGACTGATACCCAACAGTTTTGAAATACGGCTTATGCGGTACCGCACGGTATTGGGGTGCACGTGCAAGGCAGCGGCGGTCGGTTTCAGATTGCGGTTGTTCGCCAAGAAGGCCGAAAGCGTCTCAACGTAGGCGCCGGTATTGTCTGCCTGCCACAGCGGTGCCAGAACCCGCTGTGACATCGCAATCAGTTCCCGCGCATCCAGACCCGGGGTGAGCAATCCGAACAGCCCCAATTGGTCATATGCGACCAGTCCGCACGCGGACCGTGCCCGCGCCAGCTCGAGCGCTTTGACCGCGTCAGCACGTGAGCGTCGATAGTCCAACAGCTGGTGACACGGTCGTCCCAGGCCGGCGACCAGGGCGTGACCGGCGCTCAGTGCCGTCGATCTGGACAAAATCTGTTCGGCCAATCCGACCAAGTCAGCTTCATCGCGCGAGCCGATATCCACCACCACGACGAGGGCGCGGCCTTCCAGTTCCACGGTGATGGCGGCACCTGTTTGTCCAACGGCCTGCTCGACTGAGCGAATGATTGCGGGCGTGACCGCCAGGTCGGTGCTTTCCGCCGGCATACCAGGGGCGTGTAAGCCGAGCGCCATCACCGCCCGTGGAGCGGTTAGGTCGATCTCAAGCAGGTGGGCACGTCGGCGCACGATGGGTTCGTCGATGGCACGTTCTGACATCAAGTCTTCGAAAAGCCTTGCCCCGAGGCGGCGTTCGGCGTCATAGACGGCACGTTCACGTTCAATCGCCAGAGCCAACACCGGGCCGATGTGATCGAGTAGGTGCCGGGCTGCGGGGCCGAGTTCACTGCTACCTCGGGCCCGCAACGTTCCGAAGAACCGATCGTCGGCGCATATTTCGACGACCGTCTCCCTGTCGCCTGAGTGGACCTGACCAGCCGTGGCCAATGGCTGTCCACGGTCGTTGAGCAGGACGCAGCAGGCGTGCAGATGCTCGGCGAGAGTCGTCACAGCCCCCGACAGGCCGCCGCTGGTGGCCGCCGAGGACAGGATTTGACGACTGACCGCTTCGGTCCACTGCGCCTGCTGGTGCTGTTCGGCTAGCAGCGCATGAGCCGCTTCCTCATCGTGCTGACTTTGCAGTCGTGCGAACATGAATCCGGCTTGTGCGACAAGGGCTTCCAGGAACTCGGTCGGCCACCGTGTCGGATCGCAAAGGTAGCGGTTACCCAAAAAGAGTGCGCCCACGGGCTCACCATTGGCGGTGATGGGAACCACCACTCCCGATATCAGGCGTTCGGCATCGACAAGCGACTTCACCCCCCGCAGGCGGCGGGGATCGCGGCGGTAATCGCGGATCACGTGGGTCGTGCCGCTGGTGACGACTCGACCGCCGATGCCCTTCCCCACGGGCAGTCGCCAGTTGGCGATCATTCCGGCGTTGCGGATACCTACGTGCGCAACGATTCTCAGCGCTGCATCCTGGACCACGCAGGCATATCCGCAATCGGCGCCCACCAGCTCGCGAGTACTCGATGTCAACGCCTGTAACAGCGCTTGTATC
>DATFCF010001066.1:0-2672 GCA_035253445.1 Mycobacterium sp. | reverse complement strand
GGCGAGGTGTTGAGGGCGCCGACGAGCGGGTCGAGCATGGTGATCGCGTTCGCTGCTTGTTCGGCCAGCGGTCGCAGGCCGGGGCCAGCTTGGATGGCTTGATCGGCGGTAGGGGCGGTGGCCGAAAGTTGTTGCAGTAGTGGTCGGAACTGGTTGATCTGGGTGCCGGCGGATTGTGCTTGGCCGAGGATTACGGCGAGGGGGGTCAGGGCGGTGCGCACGGTGGTGTCGAGTTGGGCTAGCCCGCCGGCGAGTTGATCGGCGCCGTCGGTGAGTTTGGCGAGGTCGCCTTTGCGGGCGTTGCCCTCGGCGACTGCGCCGGCCATTTTGTCTCCGATCTGGCCGTTTTGCCAGGCCAGTTCCGCTTGGTCGAGGCGTTCCCCGGTAGGGCGGGTGACTCCGGAAACCTTGGTGACACCGCTGACTTGGGAGACGCGGGAGGCCATTTCGTCGAGGTCGGCGAGTCCTTTGCCGGTGCGCATGTCGGTGGGGTTTTCGACGACGAGGAATTGGGTGATGACGATGTCTTTGCGGAAGTGTCGGTCCAGCAGCTGGTAGCCCTGGTTGCTTGCGGTGCTGGCTGGTTGACCTTTGCGGTCGTCGTAGCTGATTTTGATGGTTGCTGCGACCGCGGACAGTGCGAGCAGGATGACGAGGCTGACGATCAGCAGCGGCACGGGGCGACGAACCACGGCCACGGCCACCGAGTTCCAGTAGCGGCGGGTGCGATCGGATTTGGGTTCCCCGATGCCGCGTTTGGCGGCGATCGCCAGTACTGGCGGGAGCAGGGTGACGGTGGCCAGGAAACCGAACAGGACGGCGATGGCGCACGCCGGGCCGAGGGCGGCGAAGACGCTGAGTCGGGCAAAGACCATGGCCAGGAAGGCGAAGGCAACGGTCGCGGCGGAGGCGAGGATGACGCGTCCGATGCTGGCGGTGGCGTGGATGATGGCTTGGTCGGGGGGTACCTGCGCGCGGCGCTGTTCGTGGTAGCGGCTGATCAGGAAGACGGTGTAGTCGGTGCCAGCGCCGAGCAGGATCGCGGTCATGAATGCCACGGTGAACTGTGAGACGGGCATACCCATCTCCCCGAGCGCGGAGAGCACACCGCGTCCGACGGCCAGGCTCAGCCCGATCACCAGCAGCGGGAGCAACGCGGTGAACACCGACCGATAGACGATCAGCAGGATCAGGGCGATGATGCCGACGGTAGCGATCGAGATCAGCAGCAGATCGTGCTCGGCGGAGGCGATCATGTCGCTGAACGTCGCTGGCGGTCCGGTCACCTGCGCGGTGACCGTTGATCCGGCGAATACTTCTGCGGCGATGCTGCGCACCGCCTTCACCGACTCGGCGGCGGTGGGGTCTCCCAGTGTGCCGGTCACCCCTACCGGCAGGTACCAGGCGTTGCGGTCGGGGCTGAGGGCCTGCGCTTCGGTGACCGGATCGGCCAGCAGGTCTTGAACCAGCAGAACGTGGTCGTGCTCGGCCTGCAACCGGGCGACGAGTTCGTCGTAGCGCTGCCGTGCTGCCGGTGTCAGACCGTTGGGGTCTTCCATGGCCACAAAGAGCAGGGTTTTCGACCCTTCTTCGCCGAAGGCGGTGCTCATGCGTTCCACCGTCTGCAGGGAGGGCGCATCGCGGGGAATGAGGTCCACCGACTGCTGGCGTACCACGGTTTCCAATTGCGGAAACAGCAACGCCAACACCACGGCCGTGCCCAGCCAGGCCCCGATGACCAGTGCTTTGTGGCGGAGGGTGAACCGACCCAGGGCTGCCAGCCGGGCGCTGTACTCGCGGTTGTCCGCCGGGTCGCGAGAGTCGTTACCGCGGCGCTGAGTTTGCGAGGCGGGGCCGGGGGAATCGGTCATGCCGTCGGTCACCGAACCTCCATGAGTCAACGATACTGTCGGTATCGCTACGCTACAGCATGTAGCACAAAGGCGGCGCCGGTGCGTCGGACACCAGCTCGCCCGAAAAAGCGGCCTACCGCGGGTTGACGATGTTGGCGTTGTCGTCCTCGGGCACGTCGTGGCGCACCACGCGCACCCGACCGTGGGGCAGGCACGCCATGTAGCCGTGACGTTTGCCGTACAGCTCCCACGCGGTCTCCTCAGCGTCGGGATCGACGTCGATGCGGTGTCCACGTGAAAAGCTCAGGTGCAGTCCTCCCTCGTCGTCGGACCAGGCCTGGGTGCACACCGCGCCAGCCAAATTGAGCAAGGGGCGCTCGTACACCGAGATTCGCAAAGGGTCGATGAGGACGGCCTCGACCGGAAATCGGTCGACAGCGGGCAGGGTCAGTATCAGGGGGCGCGAGATGACGATTTCGTTGTAGTCATCGAGGTCCAGAACCAGGCCGTCACGCACAGAGACGCGTTGTACGACACAGTCTTCGATCCATTGGGTGTACATGGCCGTCTCCTTCGGCGCATCGGTGAGCCGCACCCCGAATAGTACTACCAATGGTATCGCTGCGATACTGAAAGTATCGTTACGGTGTAATGCTGCCCGCATTCGCCTGGTGGACGACTCGTCGGGTGGCCCGATCGATGCGGTCTCGGGTTTCGGCCGCTGACACCCGGTCGCTGATGAAGGCCACGAGATTGGCCAGCCAGATATCGGCGACGATTCCGGCGAGGCGCAGATCGGCCGGGGTGGGTTCACCGCCG
>DATFCF010001065.1:0-14227 GCA_035253445.1 Mycobacterium sp. | reverse complement strand
TACGCCTCGGCCGCTTCTGCTTTCGTGCACCAATTCAGGTCTCTATCGCAGCACGATTCGGCCACGACCGACCCGTGACCCGACCAAGCTGTGCGACCCTCGCCGAACGGCGTTACATCCAATGGAGGGGGTACGCATGCGTGAGCCGACGATGCTGCATCGACTGGCAGCGGAGTTCATCGGCACGTTCTGGTTGGTCCTCGGCGGTTGCGGCAGCGCGGTTTTCGCCGCCAAGTTCGCCGCCGACGACGACACATCGCTGGGAATCGGGTTTCTCGGGGTTTCCCTCGCGTTCGGGCTGACGGTGCTGACCGCCGTCTACGCCTTCGGCACCATATCCGGCGGCCACTTCAACCCCGCGGTGACATTGGGCGCGGCACTGGCCCGTCGCGTGGAGTGGAAGGTGTTGCCTGCCTATTGGATTACGCAGGTGATCGGCGGACTCGTGGCAGGCGCAGCGATCTGGGTGATCGCCAAGGGACGCGAAGACTGGCCGGGTCGGCGGGGCAATATGGCCGCCAACGGATTCGGCGAATACTCCCCCGGTGGTTACTCACTGGTGGCGGTGATCATCGCCGAGGTCGTGCTCACCGGCATGTTCCTTCTGGTCATTCTCGGCTCCACCGACGACCGCGCCCCAAAGGGGTTCGCGGGCTTGTCAATCGGGCTCACGTTGACGCTGATCCACTTGATCTCGATCCCGATCTCCAACACCTCGGTCAACCCGGCCCGGTCCACCGGCGTCGCGTTCTTCAACGGCGACGGCGCACCTGCGCAGCTGTGGGTGTTCTGGTTGGCACCGCTTGTCGGCGCCGCCATAGCTGGCATCGCCTACCCGTATCTGTTCGGCAGACAGGAGGAACTGGCGGACCGCCCCGTACGTGACGACGCGCTGGACCAGTCGCCCGCCCCGTAACCCGCAGCCCCTCACTGAACCGGTGCGACGCCGTCGCACCGGTTCTTCAAGGATTCACCAAGAATCCTGCAAGCCCAGATCAGCAGACTCCTCTCATCGAACGAAGGACCAGGCAAATCGCCCGGCCAACAGACGAGAACGAGAGGAGAAATCCGATGAACGCGCTACCCGCACTCAACCCCTGGTACACCCCGGGGCTGGGGGACTTCCTGCATCGTTCCGCGATGCACGGCCATACGCCCGAGTTGTTCAACAACGGCGCCATTCTGTTCAACGCCGCACCGGTCACCGTTCCGTGGATCGGCGCGACGCTCGCCGTCGGATTTCTGCTCATCGCCGCCCTGCGGCTGGCCGGCGCGGGTCGCTTCTCCTCCGCGTCGCGGCACTACCTGTGGCGGATCGTGGTTTCGTGCTCGGGCGGACTGACGGTCACCGGTCGCTGGCGTCAAGCAGGCGGCTGCATCCTCGTGGCCAATCACAGTTCGCACGCCGATACGGCCGCGCTCCTGGCGGCACTGCCGGCCCGCGCGAAGCCGGTGTTCGTCGCCGCCGCCGATTACTGGTTCGACGTGCCGGTGCGCCGGTTCGTGCTCACCAGCCTCGCGGGCGGCTTACCGGTCCGGCGAACGGAAGGCTCCTGCTATGCCGCGCTGCTCGCGGCGGTCAAACCCGCGCTCGCTGCGGGCCGCACTGTCGTGATCTACCCGGAGGGAACCCGCAGCACCAACGGTGAGATCCGCGAGTTCCGTTCTGGTGCAATTCATTTGGCACGCGAGTGCGGTGTGCCCATCGTCCCTGTCGCGCTACTGGGCACCGGCGACGTGCTACCGAAGGGCGGCCGCCTCACGCCAAGCCCGATGGAGGCCCGATTCGGTGAGCCGATCGACCCGGCCGGTATCACGGCAGACGAGTTGCGGCGCGAGGTGTCGGCGCTGCGCGGCGGCCCGCGTCTGCGGATTGTGCGGACCGTCGAACGAAACCATGATCGCGGCCGGCGACCGGCCGCTCTAGCGGAAGCGGCGTAACCGGATCGTCCACCGCGCGATGCCGGCGAACACCACAGCGAGCACCCCGAGCATGGCGATGTCGAAGAACCACGTCGACGCGGCGTGCTGCCAATGGGAATCCTTGGCGATCCCCACCACCAGGTTGCTCAGATCGGCCGTCGACGCCGTGGCCGCGAAGCCCCACCGCGCGGGGGTGAGCCACGCGATGGTCTCCAGCAGGGGCCGGTCCGTCACCGGGATGAAGCCGCCCGCGAGCACCAGCTGCGCCATCAGCGTCACCGCCAGCAGCACGATGACCTGGTCGCTGCTTTGCGCCACCGCCGATACCGAAAGGCCCAGGATCGCCGCCACCACACACGTTGCCGCGACACCGACGAACAACTCCAACATCGGAGCGCCCAACGCCGCAGCATCCGACGGCGCCTGCTTGCCGATCTTGGGCGCCGTGACGATCAGGACCAGGATCGCCGACTGAATCACCGCGACCGTTCCGAACACAGCCACCTTCGCCAACAGGTACGCCGACGCCGACAGCCCGACGGCCTGCTCGCGGCGGAAGATGACGCGTTCCCCGGTCAGATCGCGAACGGTCAACGTGGTCCCCATCAGGATCGCGGCGAAGTTCAGCAGCGCGATGATGTGCTTCGGCTCGAACGGCGCTGAACCGTCGGAGGCAGGTCTGCCGAAACCGGCGTCACCGGCCACGGTGAGCGGCAGCAGACCGACGATGAACGGCAACACCACCAGCAGGAACACGAAGTAGCCGCGGTCGGCCAGCAGCAACTGCACCTGGCGCCGGGCAACCGTCGAGAACTGACGCCACAAGCTGGTGCGCGCAGGTCTGCCGACGTCCATGGGTGGTGCTGGGATCTTGGCGTCAGGCAAGGCCGGCGCCTCGGTGCGGTTCAGGTGCCGCTCGTGGGCCCCTTCGGGATCGTCGCCGATGTCGGTGAAGATGTCGGCCCAGTCGGTGGCGCCCATCGCCGGCGCGAGCTCGTCGGGCGATCCGCAGAATGCGGTCCTGCCGCCCGGGGCAAGGAGCAGCACCTGATCGCACACGTCCAGGAACGTCAACGAGTGCGTCACCACCACGACGACGCGGCCGGCGTCGGCGAGCTGGCGCAGCATCGTCATCACCTGGCGGTCCAGTGCGGGGTCCAGTCCCGACGTGGGCTCGTCGAGCACCAGCAGCGACGGACCCGTCAACAGTTCCAATGCGACCGATACGCGTTTGCGCTGACCGCCGGAGAGCTTGTCCACTCGCGTGTCGGCGTGTGGCGTCAGTTCGAGTTCGGAGAGCACCTGCGCGATCACCTGCCGACGATCGCTCTCGGTGGTGTCCGGCGACATCCGCAGTTCCGCGGCGAAGCCCAGCGCCTGATTGACGGTGAGCTGACGATGCACGACATCGTCTTGGGGCACCATGCCGATCCGGCTGCGCAACGACGCGTACTCGCCGTGGATGTCGCGCCCCTCGAACGACACTGTGCCGCTGGTCTGCCGCGCGGCACCGACGAGCACTCGTGACAGCGTGGACTTGCCGGACCCGGACGGGCCGATCACCGCAGTCAGCGTCCCCGGCCGGGCGGAAAACGACACGCGGTCCAGGAGCGTCACAGCGCCTTCGACCGTCAGGCTGACATGGCGTACCTCGAGGCCACCGGTCTTGGTGCTCGGGCCGGTGCGACGGACGAGATCGCCGTTGGCGTAAACCAAGTCGACGTTGCCGATCGTGACGACGTCGTCCTCGGCAAGCATTGATTCGGTGACACGCTCGCCGTTGACGAACGTGCCGTTGAACCCGTCGAGTTCCTGTATCCGCACACCCTGCGGCGTGCGCACCAATGCAGCGTGATGCCCCGATACCAACACGTCTGGGAGGACGACGTCGTTGTCGGCGGACCGGCCGATGGTGGTCGACCCGGGCGGCGGCGCCTGTTTGAGCCGCGTCGTCGGCCGATCATCCGGCGCCGCAATGGGGCCGAGTTCGAATGTCAGCTGCGGACCGTCCGGGTTGGCGATGTTGATGGTCCGTCCGCCGCGAATGTCTACGGACTGCACGCGCTGCCCCGCGACGAACATCCCGTTGAAGCTCTTGTTGTCGAGCGCGACCCAGTGACCGTCGACGCAGCGCAGCACCATGTGCGCGCGGGACACCCCCGGGTGCGGGATCCGCAGGTCGGCCCGGACGTCGCGTCCGATGATCACGTCGTGCCCCGGTGTGAACGTGCGCTGCCAGCCACCAAAGCCAACCGTGATCGTGGGCAGCGGCGGCCGATTCATCGGGATGAACCTATCCGAACCCGCCCCAGAATTCGCCAAGAAACCTCCAAGGCCTGCTGCGCAAACTCTTCCCAACGCTTCGACGCGAGAGGAGGCAGATCCGATGGTCGGACTTTATGCACTGAAACCCTGGTACACCCAGCGCCTGCGGGTGTTCATGCATCGCGCCGAGATTCACGGCACGTCACCAGATGTCTTCACCATGATCGGCATCTTCGGTGCGGCGGCGGCGGCGGTCAGCATCACCGTCGGCTGGTGGCCACTCGCCGTGTTGTGGCTCGGCGTGCGGCTCGCCGGGGCAAACCTCGACGGCGCTGTCGCGCGGGCCAGGAAGGTGTGCAGGCCGTGGGGGTTCGCGCTCAACGAAATCGGGGACCGCGCCTCGGACCTGCTCATGTTCGCCGGACTCGCGGTCTGGGCGGCGTATCAGGGCGGCCCCGGCATGAACTGGCTGTCGTGGCCGGTGATCTGGGTGCTGGTTGCCGCACTGGCGGCGACGCTGCCGACGTTCGCATCCCTGGCGGCCGCAGGGGCAGGCGCGACCCGACGCAACGGCGGACCGTTCGGCAAGACCGAACGTTGCCTCGCCGCCATCGTGGCCGCCGCGGCACCGGCGGCCATTCCGGTGGTCTGCGCGATGATCGTCATCGGCTCTGTGCTGACCGCCGGCCTGCGGCTGGCCGGCGCGCACCGCGAGCTCACTCAACCGAGGACATAGGCCAGCGGGAGAACCAGCAGCAACGAGTCGATCCTGTCGAGCAGGCCCCCGAAGCCCGGCAGCCACGCACCCGCGTCCTTGACCTGAGCTTGGCGCTTCACCATCGACTCGAGAAGGTCGCCGAACAAGCCGCCGAACGCGACCGCGACAAGCAGACCGACCGAAATCGTGCCAAGCAGTGTCAGCACCAGGAACGCACCGACGATCGCGCCTGCCAATCCGCCGATCGTCTTGTTCGGGCTCAGCGGGGACAACGGCCTGCGCGCCCAGCCGAAGCGGCGCAACCCTTTTCCGCCACACCAGGCGGCGACGTCGGTGGCCGCCACGGCGAAGAACAACACGAACGCCTCTGACCACATCACCGCAAGGAGCGCAAGGGACCAGCAGATCCATATCGAACCGAATCCGGTGAGAGTGCTTCGCCTGACACCATTTTCGAGGTCACCGCCGAGCACCGACGGCAGCGCACAGAGCAGTACGACGACCGGCGCGACCGCCAACAGCGATGGGCGCAACCACGCCGCCAACGGATACAGCACAGCGAGCCCCACCAACAGGCACGTGTCGACTCTGCGCAGTTTCACCAGGCGCGCAAACTCGATCACCGCCACCACAGCCAGCGCAGCGGCCAGCACAGCGGTCGCGCCCTTGCCAATCCAGAACGGGAGGCCGACGACCACGGCGATCAGCACCCAGGTGATCCACTTCTGGATCAACTCCCGCCTGCGTGATACGAGCACGGCGACACCGCCGATCGCCAGGATCGACACCGTGACCCACATGAAGAACACGGACCGGCCGTACAGGTGGATCTCCAGCGGACCCCAGTCGACGTCGAGTGACATCCGCCGATCGAAGTGAAGGATCCGCAGGTAATAGTCGACGAGCATCAGCGCCGCCGCGTCAGGTCATCGATCGGGCCCGCGAACCGGTAGGGCGCGAACAGGTTTCCCTTCACAGCGCTCTCCATCAACCGGTCGGCAACCTCGCGCCACCATAACCTCCGGCGGCGATTGTTTCCGGCAGTTCTGTGCGCCGAGTTCGCTCGAGCCTGTTCGCGCCGCTAGGCGCCGAGGGCTGGTCCGATGGTGGTGTTCCAGGATTCCTGCATTTCGGATTCGAACAGGCCCCAGGTGTGGGAGCCCTCGGGGCGCACGACGTAGGTGATCGGGATCCCGGCTGCTGCGGCGGCGTCGGCGAATACCCGGGTGCTGTCGGCGACGATGCGTTCGATCAGCCCGCCGGTGATGTTGGGGCCAAAGCCCTCGGGCAGGCGATCCACCGCACCGACCCCGCCGCTGGCCGAGGCCGCGGCATAGACCGCCACCCCGCGCAGCTTGTCGACGTTCTTCGACGGGTCATGAGCCACCCACAACGGTCCGCCCGGCGGGCCCCACATCGCGTCGGCGCTGGCCCCGCCGCCCATCAGCGACATGCTCACCTGCTGGGGTTGATCGGCCGGGTTGAGCAGCCCACTGTAGGAGCCCACCGCCCGATACAGGCCGGGCACCTGCACCGCGTAATCGATGGCGGTGCCCCCGGTGCTCGACAACCCCCCGACCGCGTTGCGGCCGTTGGTGTCGTACTCGGCGTTGATCAGCGGGGGCAGTTCTGCCGTCATGTAGGTCTGATACTGCTTGCTCGCATCACCGACCCAGTTGGTGTACCAGCTAAACGCCCCACCCAGCGGGGAGACGACGTTGACGTTCTTGGTGGCGAAAAAGCCCTGAATGTCGGTCATCCCGAACCAGCTCTTGGTGCCCGGCGCCCAGTTCCCACCGGGATCCAGGTTGTCCCCGCCATCGATACCGGGCAGCAGATACAACGTCGGCGCACCCGACTTGGGCGCCTTGAACACGTCGTTGACGATCACCTTGTTCATCGACGGCGAAAACACCGACACCTTGTCCCAGCGCTCATTGACGTGCTCCACACCCGTGATGTGCGCACCCTGCCCCGGCCCAGCAGCAGGCTGGCCCACCGCAACCGGAACCGACACCAACGACACCGCAGAAAGGAAAACGACCGCGACCGCGCGAATGCGACTCTTCAAGATCACCGGCTGATTATGGGGTCGAGGCAAACATTAGGCAAGAGTAAGGGCTCGGCCATTCTGTGTCTCCTTTACCAGACCGGACCCTTTGGCCGCTAATCGCCTGTTCGGGTGAATGTTTCGTCGAACTCCAAATCGACCGCGCAGGACCCCGTTTGCACCCAGGTGCCGTGTCCGCTCAGAGACGGGATCGGATTCTGCGGCGGTTGAGGCAACGGAAACTGCGCGTCGGCTTTCAAAGACGACGGGTCGCCGTTGGGACAGGGGCCCTCGGTCCTGTCGGTCCAGACCCAATTGCCGCCGCTGAACACCAGCGGTATGTCACCCGCTGCAACCACGAAGTAGCTCATGCACCGGTCTCCCGTACGCAGACAATCAGTGGTGACACCGGAGTCGGCCTGCAGTTGCGGTAAGCCAGGCATCGTGAAGGTCCGCGTGATGCGATAGCGACCACGCAAGCCCTCGGCAGGCGACATCACCCGCGGCGGCAGATCGGCCGGGTCGGGCAGGCTGTCGATGTCGACGTCGCCGATGCGGGTGAAGGTCACGGTCCGTTTTTCCTGGCATTGGTCGCTGGTGGTCCTGGTGTGTTCGCCGGTCAGCGTGCCGTCGGGCCGTGGTTGTAGCCGGAACACCTGCCAGGTCTCGGCGGGAATGTTGTTGCATTGGCTCGTGGCGACGGATACGGCCAACCACTGATCGCCGACCTCGTCGAATTCCATTGTCTCCGCGAAGGACACGTCGCCCTTCAGCTGTGACGCCGTGGCCACGCACCGGCGGGAGTCGCACACCGAGCGGACGGCGTACCTGCCCGTCGATGGCGTGGCACTGGGATGCGGTGTGCCGTCGAGTCCGGTGGCGGGACCGAAGGCGGCGGTGTAGATGCCGGTGAAGGGACCGGTGTTGGGCGCCGGGCCCGGCGAAGGCGGCGCGGTGGCAATGCTGGATTGCGCTGTGGCGCCGGGATCGTCGCCCCCCGAAAGACTCACCACCGCGACCACACCACCGGTGATCAGCAATACCACCCCGGACAAGGCACCGATCAGCGCACCACGACGGCGTTTACCGACCGGTGCGGTCGCGGGCGCAGCAGGTGGGATGAATTGTGCTGGTGCGGTGGGTGATTCGCTGCTTGCCTGCCACGGCTGGGTATGCGCCGGATCCGCGGCCGCCGGAAGGATGCGGCTCATCGGGTCGGTGACCGCTTGGCGCGCCGCCGTAGCCATCGCCACAGCGCTCGGGTAACGCTGGTTGGGTTGTTTGGCCAAACCGGTCGCGATCACCTGATCCAACGCGATTGGCACCGTGTCACGATCCTGCGATGGCCGCGGCGGCGGAGTCACCATGTGCCCCACCGCGATCTGCTCCAACTCCTCGCCCGGATACGGCGGCTGACCGGTCAGACACTGATACAGCACACACGCCAACGCATACACGTCAGAGGCGGGCTGGACCTCCCCCGTCCGGAAACGCTCAGGAGCCATGTACGCCCACGTGCCGATGGTGGTGTTGGCCGACGTCAACGCGGTGTCACCGGCACCACGGGCGATACCGAAATCGATCAGATACGCGAAGTCGTTGTCGGCCAACAAGATGTTGGACGGCTTGACGTCACGGTGCACCAGCCCCGCCTGATGCGCGCTGTTCAGCGCCGACGCGATCTGCTCGATGATGTACACCGCGCGAGCTGCATCGAGCGGCCCGGCATCCAACAACGTCTGCAGATCCACGCCATTGATCAGCCGCATCGTCACATACAGCCGGCCATCGATCTCCCCGACGTCATAGATCGGCACGACGTGCGGGTCATCCAAACGTGCCGCCGCACGCGCCTCTCGGCGAAACCGTTTGTCAAACTCCGGGTCCTGCGCGAAGTGCGGCAACAGCATCTTCAGCGCCACGACCCGGTCAATCTCGGTGTCGTGGGCCCGCCACACCTCGCCCATCCCGCCACGACCGAGCAACTCGATCAACCGGTAACGACCAAACGGCGTGCCCTCCACCGGCTCACGATAACGACCGAACACCGGGTCCGTGGGCGTGATAGGCGAGACTGCGCAGGTCGCCCGGATACGCCCGATCGCCACCGGCCATCAGCACCAAGCTAATCGCCGGTGCGGGTGAAGGTTTCGTCGAACTCGATATGGATCGCGCACGGGGCCGACTGTTGCTGACTGCCGTGCCCGGTGAGTAACGGGATCGGATTCGCAGGTGGTTGCGGCAGTGGATACTGCGCGGTCTTCGTCACATGCATCGGGCCACGTGGACAGGTGCCGCTGTCGGCCTCCTCCGTGCGCATGTGCCAGCCGCCGTCGCCGAACACCAGCGGCTGCGCGAGGCCCCCTGCACCGTGGAAGTAGCTCATACACCGATCGCCGGTGCGCAGACAGTCGGTTCTGACGGCGAGATCCGACTTCTGTTGCGCCCCGTTCGTGAAAGTTCGCAAGACCTGGTAGCGGCCGCGCAAGGCTTCGGCGGGCGATATCACGCGCGGCGGTAGGTCGGCCGGGTCGGGCAGGCTGTCGAGATCGACGTCTCCGGTGCGGGTGAAGGTCACCGCGTGCTTACTGCCGCACAGATTGCTGGCAGTCACCGTGAACTCGCCTGTGAGGGTGCCGTCTGGCTGAGGCTGCAGCCGAAACACCTGCCAGGCCTCGGTTGCCGCGCCGCGGCAGTCACCCGTACCGAGGGTGACGGCCGCCCAGCTCCCACCGACGTCGTCGAATTCCACCGCAGGCGCAAAGGTGGCGTCGCCACCCAACTTCGACGCGGTCGCCACGCACCCCGTCGGCCTGCACACCGAGCTGACTGCGTACGTGCCCGCCAACGGTCTGGGACCGATCCCGCCCTGACCGTCGCCGTCGATCGGGCTCGCCGCGCCGAATACGGCCTTGTACATGCCGGTGAAGGGGCCGGTGTTGGGCGGTGGGGCAACAGAAGTCGGCGCGACGGCGGGCGTGGTCGACGGGGCGGCGGCGTCCGCATCGTCGTTGCGCGTAAGGCTCGTCGCCGCGACCACCCCACCAGCGATCAGCAACACCACACCGGCCAGGGCGCCGATCAGCACACCACGCTTTGCAGACGGTGCTCGCGTGAACTGCGCTGGCGCGGTGGGCGATTCGCTGCCGGACTGCCACGGCTGCGCATAGGCCGGATCGCTGCGCCCCAGCGGAGCGGTGACCGCCTCACGCGCCGCAGCGGCCATCTCGACGGTGCTCGGATAACGCTCTGCCGGCTGCTTGGCCAGACCGGTAGCGATCACCTGGTCCATCGCCATCGGGACCGTATCGCGATCCTGGGACGGTCGCGGCGGCGGAGTCATCATGTGCCCCACCGCGATCTGCTCCAACGCCTCACCGGGATAGGGCGGCTGACCGGTCAGACACTGATACAGCACACACGCCAACGCGTAGATATCAGAGCTGGCCTGGATCTCCCCGCTACCAAACCGCTCGGGAGCCATATATGCCCACGTGCCGATGGTGGTACCGGCCGACGTCAACGCGGTGTCACCGGCAGAACGCGCGATGCCGAAATCGATCAGATACGCGAAGTCGTTGTCCGCCAACAAGATATTGGACGGTTTGACGTCACGGTGCACCAACCCTGCCCGATGCGCGGTATGCAACGCCGAAGCGATCTGCTCGACGATGCGTACCGCACGAGCCGGATCCAACGGGCCGGCATCCACGAGGGTTTGCAAATCCACACCCTTGATCAAGCGCATCGTGACATACAGCCGGCCATCGATCTCGCCGACGTCATAGATCGGCACGATGTGCGGGTCGTCCAGACGCGCCGCCGCACGCGCCTCGCGGCGGAACCGCCTTTCGAACTCGGGATCCTGCGCGAAGTGCGGCAACAGCATCTTCAGCGCCACTACCCGGTCGATGGATGTGTCGTGGGCCCGCCACACCTCGCCCATCCCGCCACGGCCCAGCAACTCGATCAGCTGGTAGCGACCAAACGGCGTGCCCTCCACCGGCACACGATAACCAGGCAACCGCCGCGCCTGTGGTCAAACAGGGCGGCGATTTACCGTCCGATGTCAATGCCTGTGCGACAACGAGGTTAAGGTCCGGCGCCTATTTGACAGGCGCCTTCTTCTTGGCGCTGCGTGCCGCGCCCTTCTCGGTCCTGGCACCCCGGTTGGCCAGCTGACCGCCGGAGTTCTCGAGATGGGCTCGCATGAACCACTGGAACTTCTCCAACTCGGCGGCGTGCCCGATGATCATGTCCTGCGACACCAGATCTAGATCTTCAAGCGTCTCGATGCACTTGCGGGTGTCCTCGATCACTCCGGTGTAGACCAGGTCGAGCGCCGCCAGGTGAGCCTGCACGGTGTCACGCTCGACGGAATAGTCGTCCCAGGTGCGGTCCTTGATGATCGCTCCGGGGGTGCCCTGCGGCGACTTGCCCAGCGCCGCAATGCGCTCGGCCGCCTCGTCGGCATACGCGCGCACGAGTTCGACCTGCGGATCGATCATCTCGTGCACCCCGATGAAGTTGGGACCAACGACGTTCCAGTGCACATGCTTGAGCGTCAGGTGCAGGTCGTTGTACGTGCTCAGCTGCTTCTGCAGCAGGTCGGCAACCTTGTTGCCGTCCTTCTCGGACAAGCCGGGGATCGTGAATTCAGTCATCAACAGCTCCTTCGCATGATCGACTGTCCCGCGACGTGTACCCAGACCGGTTGGCCGGTAATCGTGCGGGTCAGCTAGATCGCACGCAAATTCGGAATCGCCTGCCGCGCGGTGACCCGCGGTGCATGCGCCTGCCCGGTGACCTCCAGGAGCCGGACGGCGCGGTAGCGATGTGGCCGAAGCGGTTCGAGCAACTCCACCATCGCCGGGTCGTCGATGGCATGGCCGACAAGCCGCCACCCGACCATCTTCGCCAGGTGGAAGTCGCCGACCGACAACGCGTCCGCGTCGCCGAATGCGCGCTGGGCGGTTTCGGCGGCGGTCCACTCCCCGACACCGGGAAGCGACGTCAACGCCGCGCGTGCTTGCTCCGCAGGGCGGGTGGTCAGCCGTTCCAGCGAGTCCGCGCGCTGTGCGCAGCCGACGATCGTGCGGGCCCGGCCCGGGTCGACGTTGGCCAGGTGAAACTCCCACGACGGGATGCGCCGCCACACCTCGGCGCCCGGCGGCACCCGCATGTGGGCGGGCGCGGGACCCGGCGCCGGCGCCCCGAACTTCGTCACCAGCTTGCGCCACGCACGCCGCGCGTCCATCCCGTAAACGCGCTGTTCGAGAATCGCGGGGACCAGCGACTCCAGCACCCGGCCGCTGCGGCCCAGCCGCAGATGCGGCACGCGCCTCGCCAGCTCGGCGATGGTCGGTTCGTCGGGACGAAATCCTGACGCGTCGTCGTCGGCACCCAACTGCGCGGGCAGGGTCTCGGTGAATTCGGCTGCCCCGTTGCCCCACGCCTCGCAGTCGAAGGTGTCGGGCGCCGAGCGCGTGATCCGTGCGGTCACCGGTCCGCTGCCCGTCAAGGCGGTGCGCCAGATCGCGCCGTCGGGCCCGTCGTGATAGCAAGGATCGCCCCGGCCGCGGCGCAGCGGCGACAGTGTCAGGCCGGGGCTGGCCGGACCGTCGAAGACGACGCTGACCGAGCGGTGCACAGGCTTGAGACTATTCGGTGTTGATCTCGGCCTTGTCCGGATAGAACGCGACGTGCCCGGCAATCTGGGCGACCGCCGGGTACGGCTTCTCGTAGGTCCAGATCGCGTCGTCGACGGTGTCGCCGGCCGCGGTGACGATGCTGTAATAGCTGGCCTCGCCCTTGTACGGGCAATACGTCTCGGTGTCGCTGGGCCGCAGCCGGTCGGCCACGACGTCGCGCAGCGGGAGGTACTGCACGGCGGGGTAGGTGGACTCCTGCAGCGTCAACGCGTCGTGGGTGTCGGCCACGACTTCACCGTTCACCCGCACGGTGACGTGCTTGCCGGTCGGTTCGACGGTGATGGGATGAGCCTCGGTGGGCTCGAGGACGGGTTTGGTGGCCATCATTAGTCTCCTGACGCCGGTGGTTACCCAATCTTCTAACGGCAACATGTCCAGACCCGCCATTCTTCCTGCCCCGACAAATACGATCGCCGCATGACCAATCCTGGCCCGGCCTCCGCGCAGGCGGAGGTAACCATCGATGCCGACCCTGACACGGTGTACGGCCTCATCACCGATCTACCCACGCTCGCGGCGCTGGCCGAGGAGGCGGAGACGATGGAATGGCGCGAGGGCGATGCGGTGCGGCCCGGCGCGGTGTTCAAGGGCCATAACCGGAATGGCTCCCGCCGGTGGACCACCGTCTGCACGGTCACTGCCGCCGAGCCCGGCCGGACCTTCGCGTTCGACGTGAAGACGGCCATCGTCGTCCCGGTGTCCCACTGGCGCTACGACATCGTCCCAGCCGACGGGGGTTGCACGGTGACGGAGCGGACGTGGGACCGTCGTCCGCGCTGGATCCGCAAGCCGGCGGCACTGAGCACGGGTGTCCGCGACCGCACCGCCGCCAATGCCGAGCACATCAGGCTGACCTTGCAGCGGCTCAAGGAGCGGGCAGAAGCGCTCTAGGGCCGGCCGGCGATCTTGTCGGCGACGACGGCGATCGGTGACGTTGTCGTTCGTCCGCGTCCCTCGTGCCAGTCCGCCGCCTTGTAGGCGAGGTACATGCCGCGCACGCCCAGCCAGCGCAGCGGCTCCGGCTCCCAGTTGCGTGACCGGTGGCCGACCCACGGCAACTCCGTGAGCGGGCTGCGCCGGCCAAGCACCAGATCCGTCAGCGTGCGGCCGGCGAGGTTGGTGGCAGTGACGCCGTGTCCGACGTATCCGCCTGCCCACCCCAAACCCGTTGCCCTGTCGAGGACGACGCTGGCTTCCCAGTCACGCGGCACGGCCAGTACCCCGCACCAGCCGTGCGCGATCGGCACATCGCGGGTCTGCGGCAGAACCGTGTGCAGCGTCGCGGTCAGGTGCTTGATCGTGCGCTCGGGCACCCCGCCGTCGAGGTCGGTGCGCGAACCGTAGCGGTACGGAACACTGCGACCGCCGATCGCGATGCGATTGTCGACGGTGCGTTGCGCGTAGAAGAAGCCGTGCGCGGTATCGCCAAGGGTTTCGCGGCCACGCCAGCCGATCGTCTCCCAGATGTCGTCGGGTATCGGATCGGTGGCGATCATCGAGCTGTTCATCGGCAACCAGCGCCGCCGCAGCCGGGGCAGCGCGGCGGTGAACCCCTCCGTG
>DATFCF010001064.1:0-2121 GCA_035253445.1 Mycobacterium sp. | reverse complement strand
ACAACCGTTGTCGTGACCACCGTCTTGGGCGCAGGCGCCTCCAGAACCGGCGGCTCCGTGGTCGCGGGTTCCCCTTCGTCCTGTTCCTCCTGCTCCGCCGCCGGCGTTGGCACCGGAGTCGGCAGCGCGGTCGGAGTCGGTATCGGCGTGTAGGCCGTCGGCGTCGGCAACGGGCTGTACGCCGTCGGTGTCGGGCTCGGCAGCGGGGTCGACGGTGTCGGCGTCGGCAGCGGAGTCGACGGTGTCGGTAGCGGAGTCGACGGCGTAGTCGTCTCCGACGGCGACGTGGTCACCGACGACGTAGTCGTCTCCGACGGCGACGTGGTCGCCGACGGCGAGGTGGTCTCCGACGGCGACGTGGTCGCCGACGGCGAGGTGGTCTCGGACGGCGAGGTGGTCGCCGACGAAGTCGTGGTCGACGTGGTCGTGTCGAGCACCACCACAGGCACATCCGGGAACGTCGGCGGCGGCACATTCGGCGGCACCGTCGCGTTGGCGTCCTTGGTCTCGACCTTCACCGTGAGGTCTTGCCACTGTTCGACCAATTCCTGCTTCTGCTCAACGTCATTCACCGTCGCGACTGTGGTGGTGAGCGTCTGCAGCTTGTCCTGGGCGGCTTCCCACTGGCCCTGGTCGATCAGTTGTTGGACCTCGGCGAGCTGCTGCGAGGCAAGCGTGACGGCGTCGGTGCGCGGCGCCTGGTCACCGAACAGCATGGTGCGCAGTCCGTACAGCGGGTCGCCGGGCCCGGCGCCGGCGATGACCGCACCGAAGCCGCCGAGGCACAGCACCGCGGCGGCAAGCGATCCGACCACAGCCATCGACGTGCGCCTGCGCTTGCGGGTCGTCGTCGCGCGGTCCAGCGCGATGACGGCGTCGCGCGGAGTGACGACGGCACGCAGCGGCGCGTCGCGGACCTCGTCGCGCCATCCGGCGAGCAGGTGCGCGAGTTCGGCCTCGCCCGAGTCCGTCGAGTACACCGGCTGTTGTGAGGCCAGGGCATCGAGGAACCGGTCGGTGCGGTTGATCTCGTTGAGCGACGGGTCGCCGCCGTTGGAAGTCCAGCGTCCGAAGTCAGGCATGGTCACGTCCCGTCGCCATGATTTCGGACTTCAACCGCGCCAACGCACGGTGCTGCGCAACCCGGACCGCACCGGCCGTGCTGCCTACCGCCTCGGCGGTCTCTTCGGCGCTCATGCCGACGACCACGCGCAGGATCAGGATCTCGCGCTGCTTGTCGGGCAGCACCGCCAGCAGCTTGTTCATCTGAGCCGACGATTCGGAGTCGAGTGCCATTTGCTCGGGCCCCGCATCCAGCGAGAACCTCTCCGGAACGACATCTGTCGGTTCGGCCCGGTTCCTGGCGGCTGCGCGGTGAGCGTCAGCAACCTTGTGCGCAGCGATGCCGTACACGAAGGCCAGGAACGGTCGTCCCTGATCCTTGTAGCGCGGCAGCGCCGTGATGGCGGCCAAGCACACCTCCTGTGCAACGTCGTCTGCTGAAAGACCACTTCGCTCGGTCGTCCCAACCCTGGCCCGGCAGTACCGAACAACGATCGGGCGGATGGTCTCCAGTACCTCCCGGAGCGCGTCCCGGTTGCCCGCCACGGCCTCAGCAACGACAGCATCGAGACGTTCTCCCGAAATTGTCATCGTGGGCAATCTCTCCAGCGTTACGGACGGGACACATCCCGATTGGGTGACTCAGCTAAACAATAACTTTCAAGGTGGTGCGAACCCGGTTAGCGAGCCGGCCACACGCCGCCCCGGCGACGCACTGTATCGGCGGCGTCGTCGCGGATTGCGGCCACCTGTGCCACCGACCACGCCGCGCTGCCGATGTCGGCCAGCAGGCAGGCCAACGCCCAGCGCAGCGGGACCATTCCCAACTGCGCAGCGGTTTCCAGGGCCGGATCGGCAATCCGGCGCGCCGACTCGAGCTTCCCGGCGCTGCACCACGCCGCGGCGAGGATGACATCTGATTTGAGGTCGTGACGAGTCGACCCGCATTCGGCGGCCAGGTCGACAGCGCGTTGCGCGTGGCCGACGGCGCCAGGGCCATCCCCACGCGCCATCGCCAGTTCCGCGGACACCCACGCGAGGCGCACCGGCAACCGCGGC
>DATFCF010001063.1:0-8290 GCA_035253445.1 Mycobacterium sp. | reverse complement strand
CGTGCTGCACGACGTCTCGCTGACCCTGGCGCCGGGCACGATCACCGCATTGGTCGGCCCCTCGGGCAGCGGGAAGTCCACCATGGCGACACTGGTGCCGCGGTTCCATGACGTCGCAGGCGGCGCGGTGCGCGTCGGCGGGGCAGACGTGCGCGAGATGGACCCCGCCGTGCTGTACCGGCACGTCGGGTTCGTGCTGCAGGACGTGCAGCTGCTCGGCATCAGCGTCGCCGACAACATCCGGCTCGGCCGCCCCGATGCCACGACCGAAGAGGTCCATGCCGCGGCGGAGGCCGCCAACATTCACGAGCGGATCCTGGAACTGCCCAAGGGGTATGACTCCGTTGTCGGCGACGACGCGCACTTCTCGGGAGGCGAGGCGCAACGGGTCAGCATCGCCCGGGCATTGCTGGCCGACACGCCGATCCTTGTCCTCGATGAGGCGACGGCATTCGCCGACCCGGATTCCGAGGCCCAGATCCAAGCGGCCTTGTCGCGGCTCATCACCGGCCGCACCGTGTTGGTCATCGCGCACCGGCTGGGATCGATCGTCGGCGCCCACAACATCGTCGTGCTCAGCCAGGGACGCATCATCGAACAGGGTCGTCACGACGAACTCCTCGAGCGAGGCGGTCACTACGCGCAGATGTGGCAGAGCTACACCGCTGGCCACACCAAGGATTGGGAGGTGGCCCGTTGATCCGGGGTTTCCTGCGGATTCTGGGTCCGCAACGTGGCCGCATGTACAGCTACCTGTGGTGGGTCACGGTCTACGGCGTCCTGCACGGCATCGCCATGACGCTGCTGGTACCCATCTCGGTGGCGCTGTTCGACCGGGACTACACCACCGCAGGGCGGTGGCTGGGTGTGCTGGCGGTCGTCGTGGTCATCGGTGCGGCGGCCCACTACGTGCAGGCGACACTGGCGATCCGGATGGCGCTGACCACCATGCGGTTGCTGCACCACCGGCTCGGCGATCACATGGTGACGCTGCCGCTGGGCTGGTTCAACCGCGAGACGGTTGGCAAGGTGTCCCAGATCGCCGTCAAGGGAACGGTTTTCGTCGGCACCAGCGGTGGCAATCTGGTGACGCCGGTGGTGCTCAACACCACCAGCGCCGCGACTGTCGTCGTGGGCCTGTTCATCTTCGACTGGCGTGTCGGCATGGTGGCGCTGGTCGGGGGAGTGCTGATGGTGGCGTGCGGACGGTTTGCCTCACGCCTCATCGCCGGGGCCGAAAGCCGCACCCACGACGCCGCCATCGCGGTCAACACTCGGGTGCTCGAATTCGCCCGGTGCCAGCCGGTACTGCGTGCATTCGGCCGCACGGGTGCCGACTACGAACCTCTTGGCGAGGCGCTCGAGACGCAGCATCGGGCCGGCCGCCGCGCCCTGTGGCAGTCGGTGGCCGGACTGATGCTCAACGGTGTTGCGGTACAGGCGGTTTTCTCGGTGCTCATCGCGACCGGGGCGTGGATCGCGGTGAACGGCGACATGAACCCGGTCACCCTGGTGGCCATCCTCGGACTGGCGGCGCGGTTCGCCTCACCGTTGTCGGCACTTGCCGAGTACGGCTCCGCGATGCGGATGGCGGCCACCGAATTGCAGCGCATCACGTCGATCCTGGAAACACCGTCACTACCTGAGCCCGAGACGTCGCAGCCGGTCGCGACACCCGGACGGGTGGAATTCGACCATGTCGCGTTCAGCTACCCGGGGCGTAAGGTGCTGTCGGACATCAGTTTTACCGCCGAGCCTATGACGATGACGGCGCTCGTCGGGCCGTCGGGCTCAGGCAAGACCACCATCACCCGCTTGATCGCCCGCTTCTACGACGTCGACTCCGGCGTGGTCCGCGTGGGTGGAGTCGACGTGCGCGACCAGTTGACGGCCGAGCTGATGGCCCAGGTGTCGCTGGTATTCCAGGACGTGTACCTGTTCGACGACACGTTGTGGGGGAACATCCGCGTCGGACGGCCCGACGCCAAGGACGAAGAGATCATCGAGGCGGCCCGCACCGCCGGTCTGCTGTCCGTGGTGGAACGGCTGCCGAACGGTTGGCAGACCCGGGTGGGTGAGGGCGGTTCGGCGCTGTCCGGCGGCGAACGCCAACGGGTCTCGATCGCGCGGGCTCTCCTGAAAAACGCGTCCATCGTCTTGTTCGACGAGGCCACCAGCGCACTGGACCCCGAGAACGAGCACCACATCGCGGAGTCGATCCGCATGCTTGGGCAACGCAGCACAGTCATCGTGATCGCGCACAAGCTGTCGACGGTGACCGCCGCGGACAACATCGTCGTGCTCTCGGCGGAGGGCACCGTGCAGGACGGCGGCACGCACGCCGAGCTGATGGCGCGTGGCGGCCAGTACGCAGAGTTCTGGGCGCAGCGCGTCTCGGCGACGGGCTGGACGATGACGACGGTCACACCGACGTAGGACGCCGTCGCTATATAGGTTAGGCTAAATTTACTTACTGTGCCGAAGGTCAGTGTCGAGACAAGCTCAGACGATGCCGCGTCGCTTTCCGTGACTTTGCCCCCTGGGATCACACCGGCCGATCTCGTCGCCGAATTGGCCAGCGCGCTGCCGGAGCGAACGGGCGATGAATACCTGGTCTACGAGCATGACGGCGAATGGACGCTGGCCACCGGTGCATGCGCGACCGTCGAACTCGACTCCGATGAACTGCGCATCATCCGTGACGGCGTGGTGCAGCGCCAAGGCTGGTCTGGTCGCCCGGGCGCGGTCCTCGGTGAGGCGGTCGACCGGCTGCTGTTGGAGACCCATCGGGTGTTCGGCTGGGTGGCGTTCGAGTTCGGCGCATACCGGTTCGGGTTGCAACAGCGCCTGCAGCCGGGCACTCCTCTGGCGCGGATCTTTTGGCCCCGAACGCAATTCGTCGTCACCGGCGACGAGGTCCGGCTGATCGGCGCCGACGACGGTCACATAGAGATGCTGCAGCGGCTGCTGAGCGCCGGTGTGCCGGCGACATCGCCTGCCAGCCCCGTCGATATTCGCACTGACACCGCGGGGTACCGCGGTCGTGTCGCGACTGCCATCGAAGAGATCGTCGGCGGGCGCTACCAGAAGGTGATTCTCTCGCGGCGGGTGGATGTTCCATTCGAGGTGGACTTCCCGGCGACCTACCGCTTGGGCCGCAGGCACAACACCCCGGCGCGGTCGTTCTTGTTGCGGCTCGGGGGGATTCGCGCACTGGGCTACAGTCCGGAACTGGTCGCCGCCGTCGGCGAGGACGGTGTGGTGGTGACCGAGCCGCTGGCGGGCACGCGGGCGCTGGGCCGAGGAGTCGATCACGACCGCGCCGCGCGCGACGATCTCGAGTCTGACTCGAAAGAGATTGTCGAGCATGCTATTTCGGTGCGCAGTTCCTTGCAGGAGATCGCCGAGATCGCCGAACCTGGCACAGCGGTGGTCACGGATTTCATGAGTGTGCGGGAGCGGGGGAGCGTCCAGCACCTTGGCTCGACGGTGGGCGCCCGTCTGCACGCGTCGATGGACCGGATGGACGCACTGGAGGCGTTGTTCCCGGCGGTGACGGCGTCGGGTATTCCGAAGGCCGAAAGTGTCGACGCGATCCTGCGTCTCGACGAGTGCCCGCGCGGGCTGTATTCCGGTGCGGTGGCGGTGTTTTCAGCAGACGGTGGAATGGACGCCGCGCTGGCACTGCGCTCGGCATACGAGCGAGACGGGCAGACGTGGCTGCGGGCGGGCGCAGGGATCATCGCGGCCTCCACGCCGGATCGCGAGTTCGAGGAGACCTGCGAGAAGCTGACGACGCTTGCGCCGTACCTGGTGCCGCTCCCGTAGCGCGGCAACGGGCAGCGCCGCAGGTTGCGTTGCCGCCTACCTTCATCGGCACGGGCAGCTCGGCGACGATGAGGACGCTGAGCTGCGTCAGGGCCGTTTCATCGACCGGCCATCTCGGATCAGCATCTCGGCGCAGAGCGCCGACGGCGGGGTTCGGGTCAGGGTGGGCGGCGAAGTTGTACTGGTGGGGTCGGGCCGGCTGGACGTGCTTCCCGCGTGACCGCATCGGGGAGCAGAGAGTTCGCAGTTGCTGCTGGCTGTTTGCGCCAGGCCGGCATACGGGCTTACATGTTGAAGTGCATGACATGAATCGTCGCCACGCGATGTCGCTGGCCGGCATCGCTGCGCTGGCGGCCGCGATGCCCATCCCAACCGCCGCAGCCACCCCGACCAGGCGGGATCTGCCGCTGGACCGGGTGCCACCGCCCACGGCGCCGCCACCCGGCGGCTACCTCTTCCAGGACGAATTCGACGGCCCGGCTGGCTCGGCCCCCAATCCGGCGAAGTGGGAGCCTGCGTATGAGCGCGAGTCGATGGAGGACCCGACGTTCTGGGAGCTACCCGAGAACGTCGGCCAGTACCGAGACGACCGACGAAATCTCTACGTCGACGGCAAGTCCAACCTCGTTCTGCGTGCCGCCAAGGACGGCGACACGTACTACAGCGGCAAGGTCTTCGGGAAATGGAGGGGTGGCATCGGCCACACCTGGGAAGCCCGGATAAAGCTGAATTGCCTCACCCCGGGTTGCTGGCCCGCGTGGTACATGGCCAACAACAGCCCGGTCAACGGCGGCGAAGTCGACCTCATGGAATGGTACGGAAACGGCCACTGGGCCGCGGGAACGACCGTCCACGCAAAGCTGAACGGTGGAGAACACGTGAGCCAGGGGATCACGGTGGACAGTGGGTGGCACACCTGGCGCGTCCAGTGGGACGAGGCCGGTATGCGCTTCTGGAAGGACTACGTCGACGGCGCTCGACCGTATTTCGACGTGTCGGCGGGCTCGCTACCAGACTGGCAGTTCAACGAGCCCGGCTATCAGATGTTTCCGATCTTGGGTCTTGCGGTCGCGGGTTCCGGCGGTGGCGATCCCGGACCGGGCACCTACCCGGCGGACATGCTCGTCGACTACGTTCGCGTCTGGTAGGCGTCGCGAGATCGCGACCTCCCACTAACTCCCGACCCGCTTGGCGATCGCCTTCTTGTCGACCTTGCCGACCGCCGTCGTGGGCAGCGACGGCATCGGCACCAACATGTCCGGCCGGGCGTGTGCGGCGACGCCGCGGTCGTCCAGATGCTTGTGCAGTTCGGTCAGTGTGACCGGTGGACCGCTGAAAACCACAGCCGCGCAGATCTTCTCACCGAGGTACTCGTCCGGCACCGGCACCGCGGCCGCCGCCCAGATCGACGGATGGGTCAGCAGGTGCTCCTCCAGGTCCAGCGCGGACACCGTCTCGCCGCCGCGGGTGATCACATCCTTCACCCGGCCCGTCACCTCGAGGTACCCGTTCGCGAGACGACGCACCTTGTCGCCCGTGCGGTAGAAGCCGTCCGGGCTGAATGAGCGCTCGTTGTCCCGTGCCGCGTTGAAGTACCCGTTGAGCGTGTACGGGCCGCGCACCAGCAGCTCGCCCTGCTCGCCAGCCGCCACGTCGTCACCCGTGTCGTCGACCACCCGCAATTCGTCGTGCGGCGACAACGGGCAACCCTGCGTGTTGTCGACGAGCTCTGGCGGATCGCCGATCCGCGTGTAGTTCAGCAGCCCTTCGGCCATGCCGAAGACCTGCTGCAATCCCGGCGTCAGCGCCTCCCGAACGAGCCGGGCGTCGTCGGCTCCGAGCTTGGCGCCACCGACCTGCAGTAGCCGCAAGTTCATCGGCCTCAGCGGTTCCCACTCGCAGGCCTGCGCCCACAACTTGGCCAACGCCGGCACCAGCGCGGTCACCGTGACGCCGTGCCGGTCGATCGTCGCGAACGCCGACTCCGGGCTCGGATCCGTACCGAAGACTGTTGTGGCGCCGACACTCATCGCGCCAAGGATGCCCGGGCACGCCAGCGGAAAGTTGTGCGCCGCCGGCAACGACACCAGATACACGTCGTCGCCCGTCAGGCCACACACCTCGGCGCTCGCGGTGAAGTTGTAGACGTAGTCCTCGTGCGTGCGCGGGATGAGCTTCGGCGCGCCGGTCGTTCCGCCGGACACCAGAAGCAGGGCCGGCGATTCGGTGTCGACGTCAATCAGAGGCGCTGCACCGCTGGCGGGTTCGGCGGTCAGGTCGGCCTCGTCGATGATTCGCATCGGATGCGTCTGCACCAACTGCTGCGCCATGGCTCGATAGTCGAAACCGCCCGCGACGCCGGTGGTCACCAGCGCCGTCGCGCCGCTCACTTCGGCGAAATGAGTCAGTTCTGCCAGTCGATGACCAGGCAGGCACATCACCGGAACGGCGCCCGCCCGCAGCAGTCCGAACAGG
Source organism: Mycobacterium sp. (assembly GCA_035253445.1). Taxonomy (GTDB): domain Bacteria; phylum Actinomycetota; class Actinomycetes; order Mycobacteriales; family Mycobacteriaceae; genus Mycobacterium. Next base: position 1,987 of record DATFCF010001063.1, on the reverse strand, counting down.
GCCACGACGAACCGGCGCGTGTTGGGCAGTTGCAGCAAGACCCGGTCTCCAGGTGCGATACCCAGCGCGGCCAGCCCCGCGGCGGCCTGGTCAGCTAGTGCATCGAGTTGGGCGTAGGTGTCCTCACCGTCGGGATCGATGACGGCGGTGCGTTCAGGCCAGGTTTGAGCGGCAGTTCTCAATACCGAATCGACCCGCTGGCCGGTCCAATATCCCGCTGTCCGATATGCCGCGGCGCGGTCGGCCGGGAAGGGCACGAACATCGTTTGCGCTGCGCATTCGGGCGGCTGCCCAGTGGTTACCGTCACGGTCGGACCCCCTCGAGGTAGGCGTGTTCTGTGCTGTGAATATAGGGTAGCCTTCACAAAATTAGGGCAGCCTTTGCTAAGCGGATTGGAGGGTGTTGTGGTCGACGCTGCGGCGAATGCGCAGACCATCCGTGAGGAGGTCGCTGAACTCCTCGGTATCAGTGCCGACTCCGTCGATCCCGAAACCGACCTGATCAGTCAGGGGCTCGATTCGATCCGGATGATGTCGCTGGCCGGACGCTGGCGGCGCCGTGGTGTCGACATCGACTTCGCGTCACTGGCGGCGAATCCTTCGATACAGGCGTGGTCTGACCTGGTGACGTCCGGCGTTGGCATGACAGCGGAACCGGCTCCGGCGCAAGCCGATTCGGCCGCCTCGGAGCCATTCCCGCTCGCGCCCATGCAGCACGCGATGTGGGTTGGCCGCGAAGGTGCTCAGCAACTGGGCGGCGTTGCCGGTCACCTCTATGTCGAATTCGACGGCGCGTCAGTGGATCTGGAGCGGCTGCAGTCCGCGGCGACCGCTCTGGCTCTTCGCCATCCGATGCTGCGGGTGCAGTTCCTTCCCGACGGTTCTCAGCGCATCGCACCGCCGCCTCCGTCGTACCCCGTCGCCGTCGAGGATCTGCGCGCTCTGTCGGCCGACGAGGCCGACGCGCGGCTGGCCGCCACCCGGCGCGCCAAGTCCCATCAGCAGCTGGACGGCACGGTCTTCGAGCTCACGCTGTCATTGCTGCCTGACGGCAAGACCCGCCTGCACGTCGACCTGGACATGCAAGCTGCCGATGCGATGAGCTACCGCACCCTGATGACCGATCTCGCTGCGCTCTATCACGGGCGTGAGCTGCCGGGACTCGGCTACACCTACCGCGACTACCGGCTGGCGTCATCACCCACCGCCTCAACCGAGTCCGACCGACAGTGGTGGTCCGAGCGCATCCCGGAGTTGCCCGATCCGCCACGGCTACCAGTGGTACCCGTTGCCGAACAAGCCGATCCGCACCACACCACACGTCGCTGGCACTGGCTCGAACCGGAAACCCGCGATGCCTTGTTCGCGGCGGCCCGCCGACGCGGCGTCACACCGGCCATGGCGCTGGCGGCGTCGTTCTCCGATGCGCTCGCGGGATGGTCGGCCGAACCGCGCTTCCTCCTTAATGTTCCGCTCTTCGGCCGCGAGCAGCGCCACCCGGACGTCGACAAGCTCGTCGGCGATTTCACCTCGTCGCTGCTGCTCGACGTCGACCTCGCTGCGGCCGATACCGCGACCGCGCGGTCGCGGGCGTTGCAGGACACCTTCCGTTCGGCCGCCTCGCACGCGGACTATCCGGGGTTGTCGGTGCTGCGCGACCTCACCCGCTATCGGGGCACCCAAGTGCTGGCACCCGTTGTGTACACCAGCGCGCTCGGCCTCGGTGAGTTGTTCGCGTCCGAGGTGACGGCGACGTTGGGCACGCCGGTGTGGATCAATTCCCAAGGGCCGCAGGTCTTGCTCGACGCACAGGTCACCGAGTTCGATGGCGGTGTATTGGTGAACTGGGACGTTCGTGAGGACGCCCTCCGGCCCGGCGTCGTCGACGCGATGTTCGAGCGTCACATCGACGAGCTGCGCCGTCTGGCCGCCGACGACGTCGCGTGGGAGTCGCCGCGGGCGCCGCTGGTCACCGATGCCCAACGCG
>DATFCF010001062.1:0-24907 GCA_035253445.1 Mycobacterium sp. | reverse complement strand
GGCCGGGTCATGCGGTCGACGGAATTCTCCATCGGGCGGTGTCGGTGATCTGCTGCAACGCGGCGACCTTGTCACCGCGGGTGGTGATGACATGGGCGAACACCGCGTCGACGGAGGACCCGCCGTCACGGGCCGGACCCCAGTACCGGCCGAGCACCACCACGCGCTCGTCGTCGACGGGCAGGTACTCGGCCGGATCGACGTGCATGTCGTAGAGCGAGGCGATGCGACCCCACACTTCGGCGATCATGTCGATGCGACCTTGATGGTCGCCGCCAACGCCGTGCGGCATCCCGTTGCTGACGGTGCCGACGAAATCGTCTGTCAGCAAGTCGAATAGGGCTTGACCGTCGGCGCTTGCGAATGCCGCGTAGAGGCGCTCGGCGACAGCAGAAGGAGTGGACATCAAGCCTCCAAACAGTATTAGAGAGTGTCCTCTATTATAGAATAGGGCAATGGCGCGACCGGCGCGATACTCCGTCGACGAGCTGTTGGATGCCGCCGCGGCGCTGTTGGCCGCCGATGGTCCCGCAGCAGTCACCATGGCGGCCGTGGCACGAGCGACCGGCGCCCCCAGCGGCTCGATGTATCACCGGTTTCCGACGCGCGCGGTGTTGTGCGGCGAGCTGTGGATGCGCACCGAGGACCGCTTCCATGCCGGTTTCGCGTCCGCGCTGTCGTCGTCAGACGATCCGCAGGCGCGCTGTGTCGCGGGCGCCCGGTACACCGTGCAGTGGTGTCGCGATCATCCGGTGGAGGCGCAGGTACTGCTCGCCGGTGCGGATTCGCTCTGCCTGGCCGACTGGCCCGAGGACCTGGGCACCCGGCGCAGGCGTTTGCACCGCAAACTGCGCCGGCTGCTGGCCGACCTGCCCGCTGACGCCGATCGGGTGAACGCTGCGTTGATCGACATCCCGTACGCGGTGGTCCGTCGACAGTTACTGACGAGGCGGTCAATTCCAGAAAGCGCGGACGCAATAGTTGAAGATTGCGCGCGAATTCTTATAGCGTCTAGTTAACTTTTTTGCCGGGTATTCGGCGAGTCGTGCTGCACCTGGCGCGTGCGCGTGATCTGCTAAGGGATGCGGACCATGAATGAGACGCTGCGTGGATTGGGCAAATTCGGTTGCTCGGCAAGGGCAGCCGTCACTTTGTGTGGCGTGGCAATCATGACTTTGACTTCGATGAGTTTGCTGGCTACTGCCAATGCGCAGCCTGAGTCGTTCGCCACCGACGATCGGGGCTTCGTCAACACCGCGGCCCGGTGCGAAAAGCCGAAGTTCGCCGTGGCCGTCGGCCGCACCCAGCGATCACTGGTGGCGATCTGCGTCGACGGGCGTGGCCACTACGAGTATCACGGTGTGCGGCTGAGCGACGATTCCGTCCTCAACGTCCCCGCCAGGGCGATGGCCGACGGAAAGTTCATCGTGCAGAACGCCGGCTTCACTTACACGTTCTCGCCGAAGGAACTTGTGATCGCGCAGGGCGCCCGCGTGATACGCAAGGAGCCGATGGTCGCCTACGTGGAGCCGCGGCCGGCGGTCGAACCGTCGTCGTCGCCGAGCTAGCTCAGCGCCGCGGACCTGGCCTCACCCGGCGAGCCCGTCACCACGCAGTGCGTGTGGCTGTAGATGGTGGCCATGCACTCGTTGCAGTGCGTGCACTTTGACAAGACCGAATGCCGGTCCCCGTCGGCCTGGATCCGATTGATCAGGTCCGGCTCGGCCAGCAGGGCCCGGCCCATGGCGACGAAGTCAAAACCCTCGGCCATCGCCAAGTCCATCGTCTCGCGGTTGGTGATTCCGCCGAGCAGGATCAGCGGCATCTTCAACTCGGCGCGAAACAGTTTGGCGTCCCGCAGCAGATACGCCTCGCGGTAGGGGTACTCGCGGAAGAACTTCTTGCCGGTCATCCGGATGCCCCAGCGCAGCGGCGGTTTGAACGCACCGGCGAATTCCTTGACGGGCGCGCCGCCACGGAACAGATACATCGGGTTGACCAGTGAGCTGCCGGCGGTGAGCTCGATGGCGTCAAGGCCGCCGTCCTCTTCGAGCCACTTCGCGGTCCTCAGCGACTCTTCGACGGAGATGCCGCCGCGGACACCGTCGGCCATGTTGAGTTTCGCGGTCACGGCGATCTGGTCTTTCACCGCCCGCCGCACCGCCATCACCATGCCGCGGGCCACCTTGGCGCGGTTCTCAAGGGACCCGCCGAACTCGTCGGTGCGGCGGTTGATCAGCGGGCTGAGGAACGAGCTGGCGAAGTAGTTGTGGCCGAGATGGATCTCGACCGCGTCGAACCCGGATTCGATGGCGTACCGGGCGGCGTCGGCGTGGGCTTCGATGACGTCTTGTATGTCGTCTTTGGTGGCCTTCTTGGCGAAGCGCATCGAGAGTGGATTGAAGAATCGCACCGGTGCGTATGCCTTCGCCTTGTTGGAGCGGGCGTTGGCCACCGGCCCGGCATGGCCGATCTGCGCGCTGATCGCTGCTCCTTCGGCATGGATGGCCGCGGTGAGCTTCTGCAGCCCGGGCACCGCCTCCGGACGCCACCAGATCTGCTTGCCCTCGGTGCGTCCGCCCGGCGACACCGCCAAGTACGCGACCGTCGTCATGCCGACCCCGCCCGCGGCGGGCAGCCGGTGATAGGTGATCAGGTCCTCGGTGACAAGCGCGTTCGGCGTCGACGCCTCGAACGTCGCCGCCTTGATGATGCGGTTGCGCAGCGTCACCGGGCCGAGTTTGGCCGGGGTGAACACATTGGGCTGAGTGTTCATACTCCGGGAGCCTGCCACAATGGCTCCCGTGGGTGCGATCACATTGGACGGTAAGGCCACGCGCGACGAAATCTTCGTCGACTTGAAGGAGCGCGTTGCGCGGTTATCGAAGGCAGGCCGGACGCCCGGCCTTGGCACGGTGTTGGTCGGCGACGACCCCGGCTCGCAGGCGTATGTGCGCGGTAAGCACTCCGACTGCGCGAAGGTCGGCATCAACTCGATCCGCCGTGATCTGCCTGCCGACGTCAGCCAGGCCAAGCTCGACGAGACCATCGACGAGCTCAACGCCAACCCCGAGTGCACCGGCTACATCGTCCAGCTGCCGCTGCCCAAACACCTCAACGAGAATGCCGCGCTGGAAAGGGTCGACCCCGGTAAGGACGCCGACGGGCTACACCCGACAAACCTCGGCAGGCTGGTGCTGAACGAGCCGGCGCCGCTGCCGTGCACCCCGCGAGGCATCGTGCATCTGCTGCGGCGCTACGAGGTGGAGATCGCGGGCGCGCAGGTCGTGGTGATCGGGCGCGGCGTGACGGTCGGGCGGCCGCTGGGGCTGTTGCTGACACGACGCTCGGAGAACGCGACGGTGACGTTGTGCCACACCGCAACTCGGCATCTGCCTGCGCTGACTCGTGAGGCCGACATCATCATCGCCGCCGCCGGCGTGCCGCACATGGTGACCGCGGAGATGGTGCGTCCGGGCGCCGCGGTCGTCGACGTCGGCGTCAGCCGCGACGAGAACGGCAAATTGGTCGGCGACGTGGCGCCCGACGTCTGGGAGGTGGCCGGTCACGTGTCGCCCAATCCCGGCGGCGTCGGGCCGTTGACCCGTGCCTTCCTGCTCACGAACGTGGTCGAGCGAGCAGAAGCAGCGATGAACGCTGGCGCGAAGAGCCGCCAAGCACTCCAGTGACCGTTCGCGAGTTCGCCCGCAAGGTGTTTGGCGGGCAGTGGCCGATCCTGGTGGTCGGCCTGATCTTCGTCGCTGCGTTCGTTCTGGTGGTCGCGGGCTACTGGCGGCGCGGCGCACTGGTAATGGCGATCGGTGTTGGCGTCGCGGCCGCGCTGCGACTGACCCTCACCGAAGACCGCGCCGGCCTGCTTGCGGTGCGCAGCCGCGGCATCGACTTCGTCACGACGGCCACGGTCAGTGCGGCGATGCTCTATGTCGCGTGGACGATTGATCCGCTCGGCACCAGCTAGGTGGCCGTCGCCGCAAACAAGTCGGCCCACTGAACTGCGGACAGATCGCGCGGAAGTGCTGACGCGCGAATGTCGTTTTCGTGCAGCCACTGTCGGGTGAGCCGGCGGCGCGATGCGCGTCAGCCGTTTGGCGCGACGGGGATCGACCTCGATGGCCGTCAATGGGCGGCCGAGCCTCTGCAACACACATGTAAGCGCGCCGTCGCCTGCACCGACTTCGATGATCGGTCCGTCGGTGTGCGCGACGGTCTGCACAATGACGTCGATGACGGCACGGTCGTGAAGAAAGTTCTGGCCGTACTCGTGCTGGCCTGAATGAGGATGTGACACAACAACTCCGCGAGTAGCTGGGACAAGCTGCTGCGGCGGCGGATGTGTCGACCGTGAGGTGAGATCCGCCGCTACGCGGTGCGCAACCTCATCGAGGAAACCAACATGTCGCCCACGGTAGGGGAGGGCACAGCTGTCTCAAACCAATTTCACAGAAAAGTGCCCGCTGGGCAAAAGTGCCCACCGGGCAAGTTCCGCGTACGGTGGTGGCATGGCAGACGTAACGCTTGGACTGCGGGAGCGCAAAAAGATCGATACCCGCTGGGCGCTCAGCGACGCCGCCTTAGAGCTCGCGTTGGAGCGGGGCCTGGAGAACGTCACTCGCGAAGACATCGCCAACAAAGCCGGCGTCTCCCTGCGAACCTTCAACAACTACTTCACGGGCAAGTACGAGGCGGTCGCCTTCCGGCAGATCGATCGAACGCGCCAGAGTCTCGCGGCCTTCCGTGAGCGGCCCGCCGACGAGCCGCTGTGGTCGGCGATCGCGGAGGCAATGCTTGCGCCGCTGGAAGCCGAGGGTGCCGCGGATATGCGGCCGACCCCCGACGAGCTGAGGGTGATCCGAGAACTTCTGTCCGCCCGGGATCTGCGCGCCGCGCTGACGAGGGATCTGTTCGCCGACTGGGTTGACGCGATCGCGGAACGCACCGGGACAGATGCGGCCCGCGATATGTACCCACGATTGGTCGCTGCAGTCGTCCGGGCGGTCGGTGAGACGGCGATGGAGGCCTATGCCTATGCCGATCCGCCCGTGGCCTATACCGAACTCCTTCGTCGCGGCTTAGCCGATGTCGCGGCGGGGCTTCCTGAAAGGTGATGCCGATGTCCGAAACCCAAGTCCCCGTTGTTATCTCAGGCGCAGGCCCGAATGGACTCATGGTGGCGTGCGAGCTAGCGCTGGCGGGCGTGCGGCCCGTGGTGCTGGAGCGACTGCCCGGGCCCAGCGATGAACCGAAGGCCAACGGCATGATCGGACAGGTGATTCGGTTGCTGGACATGCGTGGGCTCTACCAGCGGTTCACCGGATCGGACGATCCACCGCAGCCTGTGTACCAGTGGATCTTCAGCGGAATGTCGGTGCCGCTGTTCGGCGTTCGCGACAACCCGATGTACGCGCTGATGATGTCGCAGCCGCGGCTTGTCAGGCAGCTTGACGAGCGTGCCCGCGAGCTCGGCGTCGATGTCCGGTGGGGCCACGACTTGATCGGCGTGGAATCGCGTTCAGACGGTGTCAAAGTCACTGTTTCGACATCCGATGAAACGTACGCGTTGCAGGCCACGTACCTCGTCGGCGCCGACGGCGGGCGCAGCACCGTGCGCAAGCAGGCCGGCATCGACTTCCCCGGCTACACGTCAAACACCGTCGCAAGGGTCGCCCACGTCAGCGTCCCTGACGAAATGCTCACCGCCGACGGCGCTCTCGACGTGCCCGGCGTGGGGCCGCTGCCGTTCGGCCATAACCGACTCGACCGCGGTGGACTCGTCTACGCCCCGTTCGAGCGCGATCGCCCGATAGTCGGCACCATCGAGTACGACCAGCAGGCGGACGACGCCGAGCCGATGACCATCGACGAACTGCGTGACAGCGCGCGGCGCGTGCTTGGCGTCGAACTGCCGTTGGAGCCGCCGACCGGTGACGGACCACATGCGTTGCGCCGCATCGCCGGGCAGAACAGCCGACAGGCCGACCGCTACCGCGCAGGAAACATCTTCCTGGTAGGCGATTCCGCGCACGTGCACTCTGCAATGGGCGGACCAGGTCTGAACCTGGGCCTGCAGGATGCAATGAATCTCGGCTGGAAACTGGCCGCTGCGGTCAACGGCTGGGCGCCCGACGATCTGTTGGACACCTATCACAGCGAGCGGTATCCGGTCGGCGAGCGGGTGATGATGCACTCCATGTCTCAGACCGCCCTGTTCGGTCCCGGACCCGAGATCGCCGCGCTGCGAAAGCTCTTCAATGAGCTACTGCAGCTACCAAGCGTGGCCGAACACATGGCACACCTGCTCGCCGGTTCCGACGTCCGCTACGACGTAGGCGACGACCATCCGCTTGCGGGCCGGTTGGCGCCCGACGTGACCCTCGACGATGGGCGGCGGATACCCGACTTTCTGCACCGGGGCCGCCCGGTATTACTCGACCTGTCCGACGGGCTGGTGGGTGAAGCCGCACGCGGGTGGGCCGACCGCGTCGATGTCGTGGTCAGCGCTGCCGATGATGTCGAAGCGTGCGCGCTGCTGATCCGGCCAGACGGGTACATCGCCTGGGCTGCAGACACTTTCGCGGTTGAGGACGAGCACCGGTTGCAAGACGCGATGCAGCGATGGTTCGGTGTCAGCGTCGCAGAGCGCGGCGCAGAACGTCGGGGTGACGAGCAATCGTGGGCCCCAGGAGCAGAGCGAACAGCGTGATCGCCAGCCACGGCCGCAGGTGCGGCCGGATACGGGTGATCAACCCGGCGTCGTCGAGGTCGAGCACCATCGCGTCGGTGATCGTCACTCCGGCGACGCGCGCGGTGCTCACCGCCACCCGGGTCGATCCCACGCCGATCACCTCCTCCCACGTGAGCTCGTTCAGCGCGCCATAGACGGCGCCGAGCAGGACGCGAAGGTCCTCACGCCCGCGGAAGATCATCCGGCCGGACAGCGGCGACACCAGCTCCGCATCGGATGACAGCGCGCTCGTCATCCGGTCCAGGTCCTTGGTCCTGGTCGCCTGCAAGAACGCGGCCACCGAGTCATCCGTCCGTGTCGCTGCCATGAAACGAAGCTAACCTGCTCCATTGCAAAAAGCAACGGACTACGATGGGCATATGTCAAAGCAGTCGTTTGCGAGCATCGCCTGCTCGATCGCGCGCGCCGTCGACGTGGTGGGGCAGCGGTGGACACCGCTGATCCTGCGCGACCTGTTCGCCGGCGTGGCGAGGTTCGAGGACATCCGCCGCGATCTGGGTATCGCGTCCAGCGTGCTTGCCGCGCGCCTGGAAGATCTCGAGTGGCACGGCGTCGTCGAACGCCGTCAGTACCAGAGCGCGCCCGCCCGCCACGAATATGTGCTGACCGAGAAGGGCCGCGACCTGTATCCGGTGATCGCCACGTTGGTGGCGTGGGGGGACAAATGGCTGGCCGAGCCGGCGGGACCGCCCGCATTGATCGTGCACAGCGACTGCGGCCAGGTCACCACCGCGAAGGCGGTGTGTGCGCAATGCGGTGGAGAACTCAACGCCGCCAACGTAGTTGCGGCGGCGGGTCCCGGCGCCCGTCCCGGTCCGGGGACTGCCTTGATCGGTGGCTACATCGGGCGCTAGGTTCCGCCGAGATCGACGTTTTGGCGCGAGTTACTCGAACTTTCGCGCCGATACGTTCGTTTGGGCGTGATAGTCCCGACGTGACGACGTCACCCGCCGACGAAGGCGAACCAATCAAGGGCGGTGGTCCGCCGCAACACCGAACAAGTCCAGGGCCAAGGCGATTTCGTCCTACTCGACGAACTGTTCGCCGACGACTTCGTCGACCACACCCCTCAGCCCGGCACCACGCCGGACAAAGCCGGCGTTGGCGACTTCACAAACGACTGCGCGACGCGTTTCCGGATTTCCGACCCGAGATCCATTGGCAAACCGTCGACGGCGACATCGCCACCACGTACAAGATCCACCACGGCACTTCGCGACGGGAAGATCACCTACCACTGGGGAGTGGCGAACCTGATACTCCGTCCTGCAACAACTCGGACAAATACCGTCTAGTTGACTCGAACAGCGGAGTGGTGCCGTTCACCCTCGTGCCAGTTCGCGAGCAGCCGCAGCGACGTCTCGTCGGCCGATCCGGGTTCGGTGGTGTAGACGATGAGGACCTGATCGGGGTCGCCAGAAGGGTTGAGCGCCTGGTACTTGACAGTGAGGTCACCCACGAGCGGATGGTGGTAGGCCTTGGTTCCCGTGGTCCGGCGTTCCACTTTGTGGTTGGACCACCAGGACCGAAACTCCACTGACCGGATGGACAATTCGCCGACCAGTGCCGATAGTTTCTCGTCCTCGGGATAGCGTCCCGCGTCCAGGCGCAGCATCGCGACGGTGTCGGCGGCCACCTCGTTCCAGTCCGCATAGAGCTCACGCGCGTGCGGATCGAAGAACACGAACCGCGCCTGATTGCGCTGCGGAGCAGGAAGTTCACGGAACTCGGTGATCAGCGCACCCGCCAACCGGTTGTGCGCCAGCACGTCGAGCCTTCTACCGAGCACGAACGCCGGCGACGACACCTGGTCGAACAGCTCCAGGAGCCGCAGCGTTGCCGGATCCACCGACTGAGGCCGTGGTCGCCGTTTGCGTTGCGCCGCTTCCGGTTTGGCCAGAAGGTGCAGGTGCTGGCGTTCGGCGTCGTTGAGTTGCAGGGCGGCGGCCAACGCGTCGAGCACATCGGTGGACGCGCTGCGGCTACGGCCCTGCTCCAGTCGCGTGTAGTAGTCGACGCTGACTCCGGCCAGCCTGGCCAGCTCCTCGCGCCGCAGGCCCGGCACGCGCCGGCGCGGGGCCTGACCTTCCAGCCCCGCGTCCTGCGGGGTGAGCCGCGCGCGCCGCGCGCTCAGGAATTCCGCCAGCTCAGTTGGCTTCCGCTCGCTCATATCGGCCAGTCTGCCGCGCCGCGGCCGCGACGTCGCTGCTTAAGGTGGCCCATCTTGTCCCCCGATAGGCCGGGCCAGCTTGCCCCCGCAACAAAGGCCTACGGAGCTGTTGTCTCGGATGCACACATCCAACCACTCCCGAAGGGACGAACCACATGTCCACAGTCATCACCGCCGCCCCGTTGGCGGGACGCGTCGCCATCGTCACCGGAGCCTCCAGCGGCATCGGGGAGGCCACCGCCTTCCGGCTGGCCGCCCTCGGCGCCAAGGTCGCCGTCGCGGCGCGCCGCACCGACAACCTCGACGCTCTGGCGGCTCGCATCACCGCAGCCGGCGGCACCGCGCTCGCCCTGCCCCTCGATGTCACCGACCGGTCGGCGGTCAACGCGGCCGCCCAGCAGGTCGCTGAGCGGCTCGGCCCGGTCGATCTGGTATTCAACAACGCCGGTGTTCAACTGATCTCACCGATCGAAGACGTCAGGTTCGACGACTGGCAGCGCCAGATCGACCTCAACATCACCGGCGTGATGAACGTCATCGGCACGTTCGTCCCGCAGCTCATCGACTCGGCCGCGGAAGGCAAACCCGCAGACCTCATCACCACCTCTTCGATCGCGGCCACCCGCGTGCTGGAGAAGTTCTCCGTGTACTCCGGGACCAAGGCCTACATCAGCCAGCTGACCCGGCTGCTGCGCGTCGAACTCGGCCGAAAGATGGTGCGCGTCTCGACGATCGAACCGGGAATGGTCGATACCGAACTGCCGCTTCATGTCACCGACCCCGACGCCACCAAGTTGATGGCCGACCTCATCAACGACATCGACGTTCTCACTGCCGCCGACGTGGCCGAGACCGTCGCCTTCATCGCCTCGGTACCGCGCCACGTCAACCTCACCGAAATCACCATCCTGCCCACCCAACAAGCCGTCTAACGAAAAGGAACACCACCATGACCAAGAACCCGAAGACAGTCCTGATCACCGGCGCCAGCAGCGGAATCGGCGAAGCCACCGCACTGCGACTCGCCGACGACGGTCACCGGCTCTTCCTCGGCGCCCGCCGCACCGAACGCCTCGAAGTCTTAGTCACGCGAATCGAGGCATCCGGCGGGACCGCCGCATTCCGCCGTCTGGATGTCACCGACGCCGCCGACGTCCGACAATTCGTCGCTGACGCCGCCAAGACCTACGGCGGGGTGGACGTCATGATCAACAACGCCGGCGTCATGCCGCTGTCCGCGCTGGCGGAGAACAAGGTCGACGAATGGAACCGGATGATCGACGTGAACATCCGCGGTGTGCTTCACGGGATCAGCACCGCCCTTCCGGTGATGCGAGCCCAAGGTAGTGGACACATCGTCAATGTGGCCTCCCTCGGTGCCCACGAGGTGGAGCCGACCGCGGCCGTCTACTGCGCCACCAAGTTCGCGGTCTGGGCCATTTCGGAAGGGCTGCGCAAAGAACAACCCGGCGATATCAGGGTCACTGTCATCTCGCCGGGAGTTACCGAATCCGAACTCGCCGACTCGATCTCAGATGCTCAGGCCCGCGACGCCATGCGAGAATACCGGGCCCTTGCTATTCCCGCGTCGGCGATCGCCGATGCCATTGCGTTCGCCATCGGGCAACCCCCCGAGGTGGACGTGAACGAGATCATCGTGCGGCCGGCCGCCAGCACGCACTAGAGATGCCGTCGAGAAAGACGTTTTGGCGCGAGTCACTCGAACTCCCACGCCGAAACGTCGGTTTGGGCGTCAGGCCAGCGTCGCCCTGATAGATACCGTGACATACGGCAGTGCCAGGCCATTCGTGTTGGCCAGCGCCGGATGGGTGGCCAATAGGTCGCGCACCCGGTCCAGTGTGCGCGTCCGCACCTTCTCGGGCGACGTGATGCAATAGCTACGAGAGGCGACCAGGTCGATAAGGGCTTGCGGCGTCAGGTAACTCGTCCACTCGACCCGGTCATGCTCGACGTCGGTGAACACCGCGGGAAGCGACGTCTCGTCGTTGAAGTGCGCGTCCTCGTGGCCGATGATGCGGCCCAGATCCTTGACCCAGCCCAGCCGCTCGTCGCGGGCGTTCCAGACCAGACCCAGCCGGCCGCCCGGCCGCAGCACCCGCGCCACCTCCTTGACAGCGCGTTCGGTGTCGAACCAATGCCAGGCCTGTGCCACCAGAACCGCGTCAACGCTGTCGTCGGGCAGCGGAATCTCCTCGGCGGTGCCCAGCAGGGCCGGCGTGTCAGGCAGCGAGTTGGACAGCAGCTCGAGCATCTCAGGAATCGGATCGACCGCGACGACACCCAGCCCGCGTTCCACCAGGCGGGTGGTCAGCTTGCCGGTGCCCGCACCGAGATCGAGGACATCGCACGCGTCCGGCGGCAGCAGCCAATCAATCGCCTCAGGTGGATAGGACGGCCGGCCTCGTTCGTAAGCCGCGGCTTCCGCGCCGAACGACAGTGAACGCTGCTGCTGCCGGGTCACCGCTGCGCCAACTCCAGCGTCCGTCGAATCAACTTGCCCACGGCCTCGGTCTCCAGAAGAAAGGCGTCGTGGCCGCATGGGGAGTCGACCACATCCAATCCGGTACAACCCGGCAGCAGCTCGGCCAATTCCTCCTGCAACCGCAGCGGGTAGAGCCGGTCGGACGTGATGCCGCCGACGACCACGGGCACCGGGCAGCTGCGCAGCGCGGCCTCGACACCGCCGCGGCCGCGGCCGACGTCATGACTGGACAGGGCGTCGCTGAGCGCCACGTAAGTGCCGGCGTCGAAGCGCGTCAGCAGTTTGCGGCCCTGGTGCTCGAGGTAGCTCTGCACCGCGTAGCGGCCACCGGTCCCCGGGTCCTCGTCACCCTGTGGCTCGTTGGCGAACCGGGCGTCCAACTCGGCTTCGCCGCGATACGTCAGATGCGCGAAACGCCGCGCGATCTCCATGCCGAGGTCGGGTGAGCGCCCGGTGCCGTAGTAGTCGCCGTTGCACCAGTTCGGGTCCGACTTGATCGCGGCGACTTGGGTGCTCTGGGTGCCGATCTGATCGGCGGTGGCTCGCGCCCCAACGGCAAGAACCAACGCGGCCCGCACGTGGTCGGGGTGGCTGACCGCCCACTCCAGTGCTCGGGCGCCGCCCATCGAACCGCCGACCACCGCGGCGACCTCGGTGATGCCCAGCGCTGCCAGGGCGGCGACGTCGGCCTCGACCTGGTCGCGAACCGTCACGTTGGGAAACCGTGACCCCCAAGGCTTTCCGTCCGGTGCGGGCGAACTGGGGCCCGTCGACCCGCGAAAGCCGCCAAGCACGTTGGTGGCGATCGCACACCAGCGGTCGGTGTCGATCGGCGCGCCCGGTCCTGCGACGCCTTCCCACCAGCCCTGCGTCTCGCGACCTGGACCTGTCGGACCGGTGACGTGTGAGTCGCCGGTCAATGCGTGCAGCACCACCACCACGTTGTCGCGATTGGGTGAGAGCTCGCCCCACCGCTGCACCGCGATCGACACATCCTCGATCACCACGCCGCTCTCCAGCGTCAGTGGGCCGATGTCGACGACACCGACTTCACCTTCTGCGGGCAGATTGATCGTTTTCACGTCGAACGTCGTCATCGCTTCGCCTGCTGGAACGGTTTGGCGGCGGCGAAGCCCTGCTCCAGGTCGGCCAGGATGTCGTCGATGCCCTCGATGCCGACCGAAAGGCGCACCAAGCCTGGCGTCACGCCGCTGGCCAGCTGCTCCTCCGGTGACAGCTGCGCATGGGTCGTCGACGCGGGATGGATGACCAGCGAGCGCACATCGCCGATGTTGGCGACATGGCTGTGCAGCGTCAGCGCGTTGACGAACGCCTTGCCCGCGTCGACGCCACCGGCCAACTCGAAGGCCAATACCGCGCCCGTTCCCTTCGGCGCCAGCTTGCGTCCCAGCTCGTACCAGGGCGACGTGGGCAGACCCGCGTAATTCACTGAAATCACATCCTCATGGCCGGCCAGGTATTGAGCGACGCGTTGCGCATTCGCCACATGTCGCTCAACGCGAAGGCTCAGCGTCTCTAATCCCTGCGCGATGAGGAACGCATTAAAGGGGGCGACGGCGCTCCCTAGATCGCGCAGCAGCTGCACGCGGGCCTTCAACGCGAACGCGGGCGCACCGAGCTCGGCGAACACCACACCGTGATAGCTCGGATCCGGGGCGGTAAACCCAGGGAAGTTGCCGTTGGTCCAGTCGAAGGTGCCGCCGTCGACGATCACCCCGGCGATCGCCGAGCCGTGCCCGCCCAGGTACTTCGTTGCCGAGTGCACGACTATGTCGGCGCCGTGGCTGATCGGCTGGATCAGGTACGGCGTGGCGACGGTGTTGTCGACGATCAGCGGCACGCCCGCGTCGTGCGCGACGCCAGCCACACCGGGGATGTCGAGGATGTCGTTCTGCGGGTTGGAGATGGTCTCGCCGAAGAACGCCTTGGTGTTGGGCCGCACGGCCGAGCGCCAGGACTCCAGGTCGTCGGGGTTCTCCACGAAACCGACGTCGATGCCGAGCTTGGGCAGCGTGTAATGGAACAGGTTGTACGTCCCGCCGTAGAGCCGCGGGCTCGAGACGATGTGGTCGCCGGCGTTGGCGATGTTGAGGATCGCGAACGTTTCCGCGGCCTGCCCGGACGCCAGTAACAGGGCGGCGACGCCACCTTCCAGCGCGGCAATGCGTTGTTCGACCACGTCCTGCGTCGGATTCATGATGCGGGTGTAGATGTTGCCGGTCTCGGCCAAACCGAACAGCGCGGCGGCGTGGTCGGTATCCCTGAAGGTGTAGCTCGTGGTCTGGTAGATCGGCAACGCCCGAGCGTTGGTCGCCGCGTCCGGTGTCTGCCCGACGTGGATCTGCTTGGTCTCGAACGACCAGCGAGCAGTGGGGTCGTCGAGTTGATTCTCGATGCTCATGGGTGGTTCTCCTGTTGTGATGGGCCTGCTGGGCTGGGTACTAGAGCACTCAGCGACAACTGCGCACGCCGGACCTCCGCCTGTCTTCTCTGGGGGCCCGTCACAACGGACCCGCGCTTGCCGGTAACCCGCTAACGGTTACTCAACCTGGTCATCACCCGGGGCACCCCACCGCGGTTGGAGGGTTGCCGGCCAGCAAGCCGGGGCTTGACGCTGGCACTCATGACCGAAGAGAAGGATATAGCACATCGGAGGGCAGGAGCGAAGCGACCCGGGAATTGATCGGAGGGCAGGAGCGAAGCGACCCGGGAATTGGGTCTGCGCAGTGAGTGCCAGCGGGTGTGCCACGCCGCGGGAGGTGGCCACGCGTAGCGTCGTATCCGACGCAATACTGATAGCCGCCGAATCTGACCCAAAGACGCCGGGAGAACACACACATGAGCGCCGAGCAGCCGACCATCATCTACACGCTGACCGACGAGGCGCCGTTGCTAGCGACGTACGCCTTTCTGCCGATCATCCGGACCTTCACCGAGCCGGCCGGGATCAACATCGAAACCAGTGACATCTCGGTGGCGGCGCGCATCCTGGCCGAGTTCTCCGATCACCTGACCGAAGAGCAGCGCGTGCCGGACAACCTGGCCGAGCTTGGCCAGATGACGCAGCTGCCCGACACCAACATCATCAAGCTGCCCAACATCAGCGCCTCGGTTCCTCAGCTGCTGGCTGCCATCAAGGAACTGCAATCCAAGGGCTACAAGGTTCCGGAGTTCCCAGGCGATCCGAAGACCGACGAGGAAAAGGAGATCCGGCAGCGCTACGGCAAAGTGCTGGGTAGCGCGGTGAATCCTGTTCTGCGCGAAGGCAATTCGGATCGTCGCGCACCCAAGGCCGTCAAGGAGTATGCGCGCAAGCACCCGCACAGCATGGGCGAGTTTTCCCAGGCATCGCGCACCCACGTGGCGACCATGAAGCACGGCGACTTCTACCACGGCGAGAAGTCGATGACGCTGGACCGCGCTCGGAACGTTCGGATGGAGCTGAAGACCAAGCGCGGCGAGACGATCGTGCTCAAGCCCGAAACGTCGCTGGGGGAGGGCGACGTCATCGACAGCATGTTCATGAGCAAGAAAGCCCTGTGTGCGTTCTACGAGGAGCAGATCGAGGACGCGTACAAGACCGGCGTGATGTTTTCGCTGCACGTCAAGGCCACGATGATGAAGGTCAGCCATCCGATCGTCTTCGGCCACTGCGTGAAGGTCTTCTACAAGGACGCCTTCGCCAAGCATCAAAAGGTGCTCGACGAACTCGGTGTCAACGTCAACAACGGCATGGTCGACCTCTACAACAAGATCGAGGCATTGCCCGCGACACAGCGCGAGGAGATCATCCACGACATCCACGCCGTCCACGAACATCGGCCCGAGTTGGCGATGGTGGATTCGGCAAGGGGTATCACCAACTTCCACTCGCCCAGCGACGTGATCGTGGACGCCTCGATGCCCGCGATGATCCGCCTTGGCGGCAAGATGTATGGCGCCGACGGAAAGCTCAAGGACACCAAGGCGGTGAATCCCGAGTCCACGTTCTCCCGGATCTACCAGGAGATGATCAACTGGTGTAAGACCAACGGCCAGTTCGACCCGACCACTATGGGCACCGTTCCGAATGTCGGCCTGATGGCACAGGCGGCCGAGGAATACGGCAGCCACGACAAGACTTTCGAGATCCCCGAGGAAGGCGTCGCCGACATCGTCGACATCGACACCGGTGAGGTGTTGTTAACGCAGAACGTCGAGGCGGGCGACATCTGGCGGATGCCAGTCACCAGGGACGCGGCGATTCGGGACTGGGTCAAACTGGCCGTCACCCGCGCGCGAGCATCTGGCATGACGGTGGTGTTCTGGCTGGACACCGAACGTCCCCACGAGGCCGAGCTGCGCAAGAAGGTCAAGGCTTACCTCGCCGAGCACGACACCGAGGGCCTGCACATCCAGATCATGCCGCAGGTGTGGGCCATGCGGTACACGCTGGAGCGCGTCACTCGCGGACAGGACACCATCGCCGCGACCGGCAACATCCTGCGCGACTACCTCACCGACCTGTTCCCGATCCTGGAATTGGGCACCAGCGCGAAGATGCTGTCGATCGTGCCGCTGATGGCCGGCGGCGGCATGTATGAGACGGGTGCGGGCGGGTCCGCGCCCAAGCATGTCCATCAGCTGGTCGAGGAGAACCATCTGCGGTGGGATTCGCTGGGTGAGTTCCTCGCGCTCGGCGCATGCTTCGAGGACTTGGGTAGCAAGACCGGCAACAAGCGAGCCACGCTGCTGGGCAAGACGTTGGACAGCGCTATCGGCAAGTTGCTCGAGAACGACAAGGGCCCGTCACGTAAGACCGGTGAGCTCGACAACCGGGGCAGCCAGTTCTACCTCGCCATGTACTGGGCGCAGGAACTCGGCGAGCAGGCCGAGGATCAGGAGCTGGCCGACCATTTTGCCGCGCTGGCCAAGGCGCTGGCCGAAAAGGAGGACGCTATCGTCTCCGAACTCGCTGAGGTACAAGGAGATTCGGTAGACATCGGCGGCTACTACTACCCGGACCGCGAGAAGACGACATCGGTGATGCGGCCGAGCAAGTCACTCAATTCGACGCTGGAGTCCGCGCAGGGCTGACCCTTCACGAGTCGCTCGACAGCGGTTAGCCGGTGGCCTTGGTCTTCGGCGGCGAAGCGTACCCGTCGACGAAATCGACGATCAGATCAGCGATTCGGGCCGGTGCCTCGAACATCGGGATATGGCCGACGCCGTCGAGATGCGTGATCCTCGTGTCCTTCGGCAGGTGCTTGGTGAAGTGGCGGGTGAACCGCGGATGCGGCAGCACGCGGTCTTTTTCGCAGATGACCAGGTGCGTCGGCGATTTGCCTTCGGCGAGTTCCAGAAGGCCCGGCGTCGTCAGTGATTTCACCAGCAGCTGGTAGTACGCGGGGCAGTGCCTGACGTCGTCGATGATGTCGGCGAGGTCCTCGTCGGACAGGCCGTCGGCCGATGCGCTGATGGGTAGGTGCGCCAGCTGGCGGGCGAATGGAAATCGTAAAGCCCGCGCACCGAGCACTTTGGTGACAAGCCAGACCGGCATGCCGGCGACGAACTTGAAGACGATTTCGAACTTCGCCGGGGTGTACCAGTGCCAGCCGCCTGCCGGGGCGATGCCCGTGAGGGTGCGGGCCCGGCCGCGGCGCTCCAGCTCGAACGCTACCCAGCCGCCGAGCGAGTTGCCGACGATGTGCGCGGTGCCCCAGCCCAGCGCGTCCATACGGCGTTCCATGTCGTCGGCCAGCTCGGCGGTATCCAGGAAGAACTTGCCTTTGACGCCACCGTTGTGGCCGGGCATGGTCGGCGCCAACACCTCGTAGCGGCCGGTGTCAGCAATCAGCGGCGCGACCTTTTTCCACACGTTCTGCGACATCATGAACGGATGTAGCAAAAGGATGGGTTCGCCGGAGCCCAGGTGTATCGGTGCGCGCTCGGTCATGGGCCCGACACTAAGGTGATACCGGCGGTACCGCAAGCTCGTTGGGTTGCGCCGAACGTTCCTTACCGCTCGAAAAATCGCCGAAGTTTCGAGCGGTAAGGAACGTTCGACAGGGTCGGCTAGGGTCATCGCCCGTGATCGTGAGCACCATCAACGTCAACGGCATCCGCGCCGCCATCAAACAGCGCTCTTCGGAGAACCTCGGGCTGCTGCCGTGGCTGGCCGCGACGACGGCCGATGTGGTGTGCCTGCAGGAGACCCGGGCCGACGACGAGCAACTGTCCGCGGCTTTGGCTCCGGCGTTGTCCGACGGTTGGCATCTGGCGTCGGCGGGTGGGGATGTCAAGGGCCGCAACGGTGTTGCGGTGCTGAGCCGCCATCCAATCAAGGCAGTGCGAGACCTGGGTGCTGACGAGTTCGCGCTGCACGGCCGCTACGTGGAGGTCGATATCGACGGGCTGACCGTTGCGAGCGTCTACATCCAGACCGGCGAGGCCGGCACCGACCGCCAGCTCGAGAAGGAGCGGTTCATGGCGGCGCTCGCGCACCGGATGTCGACGCTGACCGACCGCGATGCCGTCGTCTGCGGTGATTGGAACATCGCGCACACCGAGAACGACATCAAGAACTGGAAAGGCAACGTCAAGAAGTCGGGCTTCCTGCCCAGCGAGCGGCAGTGGCTCACCGAGTTACTCGCAACGGGCTGGGTCGACGTGGTCCGGGTGCTGCATCCCGATGTGCCGGGTCCGTACTCGTGGTGGTCATGGCGCGGAAGGGCGTTCGACAACGACGCCGGATGGCGCATCGACTACCAGCTGGCGACACCTGGGCTGGCGGCGCGGGTGAGTGCCGCGCGGGTAGAACGCGCAGCGGCGTATGCGCTGCGGTGGTCCGACCACGCGCCGGTGACCGTCGAATACGCCACTGCACACAGCTCCAGCGTCGGTTAGGGTCTGTACGTCCGCGCGCGACGGAGGAGTGCAGCCGATGACCGTCTCCAGCATTGCCCCTCGCCGTCATCGCGTCGTGATCATCGGGTCGGGCTTCGGCGGTCTCTTCGCCGCGAAGCATCTCAAGCGCGCCGACGTCGACGTCACGCTTATCGCGAAGACGACTCACCATCTGTTCCAGCCGCTGCTGTATCAGGTCGCGACGGGCATCCTGTCGGTCGGTGAGATCGCGCCGGCGACGCGAATCATCTTGCGCAAGCAGAAGAATGCCGAGGTATTGCTCGGCGACGTCGTCAGCATCGACCTGACGAACAAGACCGTCACGTCCAAGCTGCTCGACTGGGAGCGGGTGACTCCGTTCGACAGCCTCGTCGTGGCTGCAGGCGCGCAGCAGTCCTACTTCGGCAACGACCATTTCGAGGCCTTTGCGCCCGGGATGAAAACGGTCGACGACGCCCTTGAGTTGCGTGGCCGCATCCTCGGCGCGTTCGAGGCTGCGGAGGTGACGACGTCGCAGACCGAACGGCAGCGCCGGCTGACCTTCGTCGTGGTAGGCGCGGGCCCGACGGGCGTCGAAGTCGTCGGGCAGATCTCCGAGCTCGCCCACCGGACTCTGGCCGGGGCGTTCCGCACGATCCAGCCGAGTGAGGCCAGGGTCATCCTCATCGAGGCGGCACCCGCGGTGCTGCCGCCGATGGGTCCCAAGCTCGGACTCAAGGCTCAGCACCGCCTGGAGAAGATGGGCGTCGAGGTCATGCTCAACACGATGGTGACCGATGTCGACTACATGGGTCTGACGGTCAAGGAGAAAGACGGCACCGAGCATCGCATCGACTGCGCCTGCAAGGTCTGGTCGGCCGGTGTGCAGGCGAGCCCGCTCGGCCGGCAGATCGCCGAGCAGTCCGACGGGACGGAATGCGATCGCGCCGGTCGGGTGATCGTCGAGCCGGACCTCACGGTGAAGGGGCATCCGCATGTCTTCGTGATCGGCGACCTGATGAGCGTGCCCGGCGTGCCTGGTCAGGCGCAGGGTGCGATCCAGGGCGCCGTTTACGCCACCAAGCAGATCAAGGATGGTCTCAAGGGCACTGAAAAAGGGGGAGACCCGACGACGCGAAAGCCGTTCAAGTACTTCGACAAAGGCAGCATGGCGACGGTGTCGCGCTTCAGCGCGGTGTGCCAGATCGGCAAGCTCGAGTTCGGCGGATTCCTGGCCTGGCTGGCGTGGCTCGGTTTGCATCTCTACTACCTTGTCGGCGGCCGTAACCGCCTCATGGCCGTCATCTCGTGGTTCGTCACCTTCCTCGGCAGGCACCGCGGCCAGATGGCGATCACCGAGCGCTGGGTGTTCGCGCGCCGGGCGCTGGATCAGGCCAAAGAGCAGAACAACACCCCGAAGGCTATTGGCTGACGCTCACCCGACCGGTTCGTCGTTGCAGATGAGGCAGCACTCGGCGTCGTCGCTGCACAGGTTGTTGAGGTAGACCGGGCGCATGAAAAGATTGCTCCATCATGAGCACTTCCACTGGGTCCCGCCGCGTCGTCTTTTCCGGCGTGCAACCGACGTCCGACTCTCTGCACCTGGGCAACGCATTGGGCGCGATCAACCAGTGGGTGGGCATGCAGGACGAGTACGACGCCTACTTCTGCGTCGTCGACCTGCACGCCATCACCATCCCTCAGGACCCCGACCAACTGCGCCGTCGCACGCTCGTCACTGCGGCTCAGTACCTCGCGCTAGGTATCGATCCGGCGCGCAGCACGATCTTCGTGCAAAGCCATGTGCCCGCCCACACCGAACTGGCTTGGGCGCTGGGCTGTTTCACCGGTTTCGGGCAGGCGTCGCGGATGACGCAGTTCAAGGACAAGTCGCAGAAGGAGGGCAGCGAGGCCACCACCGTCGGGCTGTTCACCTATCCGGTCCTGATGGCCGCCGACGTGTTGCTCTACGACACCGATGTGGTGCCGGTCGGTGAGGACCAGCGCCAGCACCTCGAGCTGGCCCGCGACGTGGCTCAGCGATTCAACGCGCGCTTCCCCGACACGTTGGTGGTGCCCGACGTGTTGATCCAGAAGGCCACCGCCAAGATCTACGACCTGCAGGACCCGACGTCGAAGATGAGCAAGTCCGCCGCCACGGAGGCTGGGCTGATCAGTCTGCTCGACGATCCGAAGGTGTCGGCCAAGAAGATCCGCTCGGCGGTCACCGACAGTGAGCGAGAGATCCGCTTCGACCAGGCCGCCAAACCCGGGGTATCGAACCTGCTGACGATTCAGTCCGCCGTCACCGGCGCCGACATCGACAAGCTCGTCGAAGGCTACGCCGGCCGCGGGTACGGCGACCTCAAGGCCGACACCGCCGAGGCCGTCGTCGAATTCGTCACGCCGATCAAGGCGCGCGTCGATGAACTGCTGGCCGATCCGTCCGAGCTCGAGTCGGTGCTTGCCGCCGGAGCGGAACGCGCCAAGGATGTGTCTGCGAAGACGCTCAAGCGGGTATATGACCGGTTAGGGTTCTTAGCGCCGCGCGCGTAACGCTCTTGGGGGAGGTCGGGCATGAGCGAACCGGCCGAGTCGGACAAGCCGGGCATCCTCGACCGTGTGCGCACGCGGTACGACTGGTTCGACCACGTAATGCGGGCGCAGGAGCGCTACAGAGACAGCAAGGGCGACTTCTACGCGGCGGGCATCACCTACTTCACGATCTTCGCGCTGTTTCCGTTGCTCATGGTCGGCTTCGCCACGGCCGGGTTCGTGTTGGCGGGCAACCCCGATCTGCTCGCCGAGATCACGACGCAGATCAAATCGAAGGTGTCCGGCGATTTCGGTGATCAGCTGGTCGACCTGATGGACTCGGCAATCAAGTCACGCACCTCGGTCGGCATCATCGGCCTTGCCACCGCTGCGTGGGCGGGGCTGGGCTGGATGGCCAACCTGCGCGAGGCGCTGAGTCAGATGTGGGGCCTGATGCGTCACGAACCGCCGGGGTTCGTTCGCGCGAAGCTGTCCGATCTGACTGCCATCGTGGGTCTGTTCGCCGCGATCGTCGTCACCATCGCGTTGACCGCGCTGGGCAGTTCCGACCTGATGAAACGCGTCGTGGAATGGCTTGGACTGCAAGATGTTCCGGGTGTCAGCATCGCGCTGCGAGTGGCGTCGCTGCTGGTGTCGGTGTTGATCTCCTGGCTGCTGTTCACCTGGATCATCGCTCGGCTGCCGCGGGAATCGGTCAGTATGCGCAGTTCTGTTCGGGCCGCCTTGATCGCGGCGGTCGGCTTCGAGGTGTTCAAGCAGCTCGGCTCGATCTACCTGCGTTCGGTGGTGACAGGTCCGGCCGGAGCGACGTTCGGTCCGGTGCTGGGTCTGATGGTGTTCGCGTACATCACCGCGCGGCTGATCCTGTTTTCGACGGCCTGGGCGGCCACGTCGACCGAGAATCTGGAGGCCGCACCGGTCGAGGCGCCGGCGCCGGCGCAGATCACGATGCGGGTACAAGAGCGCGAGGGCATCGGAGTGCGCGCAGCGCTGGCCGCAGGTGCCGTGGGAGCCCTTGGTGCGCTGAGCTTTTCGCGCCTACGGAAACACTAGTGCTGTGGACGGCGGTTCAGTGACCGGGCACCCATGATCAGACCGAACACGATGACCGCGCCGACGATGCCAACCCCGACCCGGACCGGCACCGCGTCGACGTCGGCCAGCACCGGCGCGGCGTTGACGCCAGGGCTGCCGACCGCAGCGTCCGGATTCGGGGCCACCAGCGACGGATCGGGTTCGATCAGCGTGCCGACTTTGGTGCCCGGTGTCGTCGCGAAGCCGTAGTCCAGCAGGTGTGCCGCCTGCTCCCACGGTGCGATCGGCTGGCGAGTGCCGCGCAGCAGCACGGCGACCAGCCTGCGGCCGTCGCGGTTCGCGGCGCCGACGAACGTCTGGCCGGCGTCGTCGGTGAATCCGGTCTTACCGCCGAGCGCGCCGGGATAGTTGGCGAGCAGCTTGTTGTCGTTCTCGATCGGGTAGCCGACGTCACCACGGCCAGGGAAGTCGAAGCTGCGGGTGGCCACGATGTCGGCGAAAGTCTGGTTCTGCCAGGCGTATCGGTAGAACAGGCCGATGTCGTAGGCCGACGTGCTCATGCCGGGCCCGTCCAGACCCGACGGTGTCGCGACCCGGGTGTCGCGGCCGCCGAGCTTGCCGGCCAGGGCGTTCAGCTTCGCCAGCGTGGCGTCCATCCCGCCGAGCTGCGCGGCCAGCGCATGCGCGGCGTCGTTGCCCGAGTACATGAGCAGGCCATGCAGCAGGTCATTGTTTGAGTACCAACCGTTTTCACCGACGCCGACCTTTGTGCCCTCCTGTGCCGAGTCGTCGGCGGTGCCGGCGATCACCTTGTGAATCGGCAGGTCGCGGATGGCCTGCATCGCGATCAGCACCTTGATGACGCTAGCGGGGCGGTGGCGTCCGTGCGGATCCCTGGCGGCGATGACGTCGCCGGTGTCCAGGTCGGCGACCAACCATGCCTCGGCGGAGACATCGTCGGGCAGCGGTGGAGTTCCGGGGGCCGTGATGACTCCGCACCCCGAGAGCGCGTCACCGCCCAGCGGCTTGGCCGGCACCGGTAGCGGCTGCGGCGGATCGCCTGCCTTCGGCACCTCCGACGAGTCGACCGCGGGTGGCGTCGCCACCCGATACGGACACGCATCCGGCGCGGCGTTCGGTTCGGCACTTGCCACTGCGGGACAGGCCATCAGGAATAGAGCCGCTGCCAGTGCGGCAGCGCGCTGGGGCACGATTCGAGAGTTCGCCATCGTGAGCGCAGATTAGGCGGTCAACCGCCGGATCCCGCGGAGGCGCGCTGTTACTCATGTTGTTGGAGTTACAAACGTGATCTAGCGGGCACAGCCGTGTATGCGACGGCCGAGGCTCCGATACAGCCCATCCACAACCGTCCGTCGGCCTCGACCAGGCCGGTGACCATGCCGAACGACGGGTGTTCGGTGCGCAGGCCGGCGACGGCCTCACCCGTATCAGGGTCGAACGCGACGGCCCACACCTGCGGCTTGATCTGAGGCTGCAGCCGGTCCGGCAGCTTCCACAGCAGCTTGCGCAAGGCCGGCCACCGCGGTGCAAGCCACTCCGCGGCGGCGTTGACGGGCGAGACCATCGCCACCCAGATGCGGCCATCGGCGCCCGTCGACAAGTTGTCGGGATGTCCGGGCAGATTGCTCACCAAGGGTGTGACGGTGCCGGCCTTCTCGCCCGTAAGCCAGTACTTCGACAGCCGGCGACCCATGGTTTCGGCGAACACCAGCGCCGAGCCGTCGGCTGTCGGTGTGACGCCATTGGCGAAGTACAACCCCGGCACGACGGTCAACACTGTGCCGTCCGGGTCGCGGCTGAACAGGCTGCCGCGGGGCCGCGCCTCCAGCACCGCACCCTTGAAATGCGCATACGTGAACGCACTGGTCGACTCGGTGAAAAAGATTGTGCCGTCCGGCATTTCGATGACGTTCGAGCAGAACTGCAGACGCCGGCCGTCCACCTCTTCGATGAGCGTCTCCAGCTTGCCGCTCGACGGCTCAAGCGCCAGCAGGCCGCCCGGGCTGTTGCAGATCAAGAGCCGGCCGTCGCGCGCAACCGCAAGTCCCAGTGGGCGCCCGCCGGTGTCGGCGACTACCGACGGCTCGCCGCCCTGCGGTGAGATCCGCACGATTCGGCCGTCGTCGACCCCGGTCCAAATCTGGCCGTCACCGTCGACCGCCACGTCCTCCGGGGCGTTGCCAGGAACGGGAACGACGGTCAGTTCGGCCGGTCCGAACTCCGGCAGTGGGTCGACGGGCGGCGGCTGCCACCGGACGGGATCGACGGGTGGTTTGGGCTGGGCGGTCACCTGCCCGACGTTAGTGCGCGTCTAGAGTCGCCGGCTCGCTTCGCTCAGCACGCCGTGCAGGATCTCGTAGATCGCGTCGAATTCCTTCTGCCCGCTGATCAACGGCGGCGCCAATTGCACCACTGGGTCGCCGCGGTCGTCGGCGCGGCAGTACAGGCCGGCCTCGAAGATCGCGGGCGTCAGGAAGCCCCGAAGCAATCGCTCGGATTCCTCGTCGTTGAAGGTCTCCTTGGTGGCCTTGTCCTTGACCAGCTCGATGCCGTAGAAGAACCCTTCGCCGCGGACATCGCCGACGATCGGCAGGTCGTAGAGCTGCTCGAGCGTCGACCGGAATGCCGGCGCCATCTCCTTGACGTGGTCGTTGAGGCCCTCGCGCTCGAAGATGTCGAGGTTGGCCAACGCCACCGCCGACGACACCGGATGGCCACCGAACGTGTAGCCGTGCCCGAATGTCGTCTTGCCGTCGTTGAACGGCTCGAAGAGCCGATCGCTGGCGATCATCGCGCCGATGGGCGAGTAGCCGGAGGTCAACCCCTTCGCGCAGGTGATGATGTCGGGGACGTACCCGAAGTCGTCGCAGGCGAACATCGAGCCGATGCGGCCGTAGGCGCAGATCACCTCGTCGGACACCAGCAGCACGTCGTACTCGTCGCAGATCTCGCGCACCCGCTCGAAGTACCCGGG